>NZ_JBSFDA010000019.1:0-94188 GCF_053593675.1 Streptomyces sp. NPDC002156
CCACCCCCCAGGTCATCAAGGACAGGGGGACACAGTCATGCCGGGCCCGGAGGCCAGCGGCCCTCTTGCAGGACCGCGGAAAACATAACGGGGGACACCCGTACGTCCGACATGACCCAGCCATGACATAGTCACTCCTTCCGTCTAGACCCGGACTTCGCAGGTCACCCGTTAGTGGCGGCTCAGCGCATGATCGCCGACCGTCTCCTATCGAAATCGGGCGCATCGCGATAATCAGGCGTTCCGCCTGACCGCTGCGGGACCGACCGTGACCGTTTGATCTTCACGATCGAGGGACCTGCGAAGTCCGGGTCTAGACGGGTGTGTCAACTTAACGGCTGATCTTGGTTGTTGAGGTGTCAGTTGTTGTTCGGGGTCAGGCGGCCTCCGAAGGCGATCTGGAAGGCGTTCAGGGGCGCCTTCCAGCGCATGGCCCACCTCTTGCGGCCCTTGCCGGTCGGGTCCAGGCTCATCAGGGCCATGTAGATGCACTTCAACGCGGCGACCTCGTTGGGGAAGTGCCCGCGGGCGCGGACGGCCCTGCGGATGCGGGCGTTGACGCTCTCGATCGCGTTCGTGCTGCGGATGACCTTGCGGATCCCGACGTGGAAGGAGAGGAAGGGGACGAACTCGGCCCAGGCGTTCTCCCACAGCTTGATGATCGCCGGATACTTCCGGCCCCAGGCTTCCTGGAACTCTCCGAACCGCTCGGTGGCCGCGTCCTCGCTGGGGGTGGTGTAGACGGGCTTGAGTGCCTTGGCGACCTTGTCCCAGTCCTGGCGGGCCGCGTAACGGAATGTGTCAATCCCCTGGTTGCGCAGAGACGTTGGTTATGCGGCCCGGCCTTCCTGATCGGCCCGCGTTCGTGTTTCCTGGATGATCCGTTCGAACTCGGCGGGTGGTTTCCCGCCGGCCGAGCTGTGACGGCGTTTCGTGTTGTAGAAGTCCGCGATCCACGTGGCGGTCTTCAGCCTCGCCTCGGCGCGGGTGGTGAAGGTGTGCCGGTGGATGTACTCGACCTTGAGGACCGAGTGGAACGACTCCGCGGCGGCATTGTCCAGTGCGGACCCGACACGCCCCATCGACTGGACCACGCCCCAGCGGCCGCACAGCTGCTGGAACGCCTCGGATGTGTATTCGCTGCCGCGGTCCGTGTGGAAGATGACGCCGTCGACCTGGCCGCCCCGGGTCGCGATCGCCATCTGCAGGGCGGCGCCGACCAGCGCGGCGTCGTGCCGCGCACCCATCGCGTAGCCCAGAGCCCGGCGGGAGAACGCGTCGTGGACGGATGCGAGGTAGAGCTTGCCCTCGCCGGTGCCGACCTCGGTCATGTCGCCCCACCACAAGACGTTGGGCGCGATGGCGTCGAACTTGCGTCGCACCAGGTCAGGAGCAGTCTTCCGCTTGCCGGGACGGGTCAGCGAACGGCGTCGACGAGGAGGCTTGCGGCGCTGCAGTCCGAGTTCGGCCATGATCTCGGCGACGGTGTTCTCCGACACCTGCCAGCCCTCCTCCCACAAATCCAGCGTGATCCTCGGCGAGCCGTACGTCCGGCCCGAGAGGTCAAAGAAGCAGCGGATCCTCCCGGCCAGCTCTGCGCGTCTGACCTCGCGTTTCGTCGGCTCGGACGGTCTGCGGCGCCACTTGTAGAACCACGCCTCCGACACGCCGAGTGCTCGGCAGGAGGTGCGGTACGCAATGCTGTGCCCGGTCTTCTGGTCGCTGATCACCCCGACGAGCACCGCCGGGTCCGCCACAACTACTTCACCCACAAGACCATGCAGCGTTTGAGCACATCACGCTCCATGGCCAGCTCCTTGTTGTCCTTCTTCAGCTGCGCGTTCTCCCGCCGCAGCCGCGCGAGCTCCTCGCTCTCACCCGTCGCCGCGGCCCCGCCGGCCATGCGGGCCCGCGACACCCAGCTCGCCAGCGTGGTCTCGTTGATCCCGAGATCCTGAGCGACCTGCGCGATCGGCTTGCCGGTCTCGGCGACGATCCGCACAGTCCCCTCACGGAACTCCGCGTCGAACTTCCGCCTCTTGCCCGCCATGACCCTCAACTTCCCCTGCAGTCAGGGTCTCTACGCTACGAGGGGAAGGTCAACACCGTCGTCCCCGCTTGTACGTGCGAATCGGGTGAGTGGGGAGAGCTGGGCCGCCCGGCCGTGAAGTGTCCGGTCCGAGCCGGGCCCTCAAGGACGCCTACGGCGCCGCTACCGCGATGAGCTGCGCTCATCCTTGACCGCCCGGCTCGGATCTGAAGGATCGGCTGGTTGCCGGGCGGCCCGGGGAAGAGCGCCGTCTGCCTGGTCGTCGCGGAGCAACTCCGCGTTCCCCATGGCCTATTCCGCGGAGTTCGGACTGGGTCCGAAGGGCACAGGCCTCTCCGTCCATACCCGCGAGCACCTGGACGCCGTTGCTGCCGAGCTGAACAGCCGCCCACGCAAAACGCTCGGCTGGGAAACCCCAGCCGAGCGTCTCGCTAAGCTCCTGGCGACAGCCAGTTGATCACTGTGTTGCGACGACCCTTGGAATGCGCCGTACCAGGTGCGGGGCTCTCCGCCGTCGCAGGATGCACAGCTCCGCTCCGGGAACAGATCGCGAGCGACCATGGTCGCAGGCACGTCTTCCGCACCGTCGCGCGCGAGCGCCCCGCCCCCCGCGCGAGATGCAGGGGCAGGGCGCTCGTTCACGTCAGGTCAAGAACCGGCAAGTTGGCGAAGCACGTAGTGCAGGATGCCGCCGTTGCGGTAGTAGTCGGCCTCACCGGGGGTGTCGATGCGGACGACCGCGTCGAACTCCACACCCGTGTCGGTGGTGACCTTGACCGTGGCGGGGGTGGTGCCGTCGTTCAGCTCGGTGATGCCGGCGATGGAGAAGGTCTCCTCGCCGGTCAGCCCGAGGGACTCGGCGGACTGGCCCGCCGGGTACTGGAGCGGGATGACGCCCATGCCGATGAGGTTCGAGCGGTGGATGCGCTCGTACGACTCGGCGACGACGGCCTTGACGCCGAGGAGCGCGGTGCCCTTGGCGGCCCAGTCGCGGGACGAGCCGGAGCCGTACTCCTTGCCGGCCAGGATGACCAGCGGGACGCCCTGCTCGATGTAGTTGCGCGAGGCGTCGTAGATGAAGGAGACCGGCCCGCCGTCCTGCGTGAAGTCGCGGGTGTAGCCGCCCTCGGTGCCGGGCGCGATCTGGTTGCGCAGGCGGATGTTGGCGAACGTACCGCGGATCATCACCTCGTGGTTGCCACGGCGGGAACCGTACGAGTTGAAGTCACGACGCTCGACACCGTGCTCGGTGAGGTACTTGCCACCGGGGGTGTCGGCCTTGATCGCGCCGGCCGGGGAGATGTGGTCGGTGGTGACCGAGTCGCCGAGCTTGGCGAGGACGCGGGCGCCGGCGATGTCCGAGACCGGGGTGGTCTCCATCGTCATGCCCTCGAAGTACGGGGGCTTGCGGACGTACGTCGACTGCGCGTCCCACTCGAAGGTGTTGCCGCTCGGGATCGGCAGCGCCTGCCACTGGGCGTCGCCAGCGAAGACGTCCTGGTAGGACTTGTTGAACATGTCCTCGCCGATGGCGTTCGCCACGACGTCGTTGACCTCGGCCTCGGAGGGCCAGATGTCGGCCAGGAAGACCGGCTTGCCCTCCTGGTCCACGCCGAGCGCGTCACGCGTGATGTCGACCTTCATGGAACCGGCGAGGGCGTACGCGACGACCAGCGGCGGGGACGCCAGGTAGTTCATCTTGACGTCCGGGTTGATCCGGCCCTCGAAGTTGCGGTTGCCGGAGAGCACCGACGTCACGGCCAGGTCGTGGTCGTTGACGGCCTTGGAGACCTCCTCCGGCAGCGGTCCTGAGTTGCCGATGCAGGTGGTGCAGCCGTAGCCGACGAGGTTGAAGCCGACCTTGTCGAGGTAGGGGGTGAGCCCCGCCTTGTCGAAGTAGTCGGTGACGACCTTGGAGCCGGGCGCGAGGGTGGTCTTGACCCACGGCTTGCGGGTCAGGCCCTTCTCCACGGCCTTCTTCGCGACGAGCGCGGCGGCGACCATGACGTACGGGTTCGAGGTGTTGGTGCAGGAGGTGATGGCCGCGACCGTCACCGCGCCGTGGTCGATCTCGTAGGTCGAGCCGTCGGCGGCGGTCACGGTGACCGGGTTGGTCGGCACGCCGTTGCTGGTGGCCGGGGAGTCGGAGGCCGGGAAGGACTCCTTGCCCGCCTCGTCGTCGTCGGCGACGTAGTTGCGTACGTCCGACTTGAACTGCTCGGCGGCGTTCGCGAGGACGATACGGTCCTGCGGGCGCTTCGGGCCGGCGATCGACGGGACGACCGTCGACAGGTCCAGCTCCAGCTTCTCGGAGAAGTCGGGCTCGGCGGCCGGGTCCAGCCAGAGGCCCTGCGCCTTGGCGTAGGCCTCGACGAGCGCGAGCTGCTGGGCGTCGCGGCCCGTCAGCTTCAGGTACTTGATGGTCTCGTCGTCGATCGGGAAGATCGCGGCGGTGGAGCCGAACTCCGGCGACATGTTGCCGATGGTGGCGCGGTTCGCGAGGGAGGTGGCGGCCACGCCCTCGCCATAGAACTCGACGAACTTGCCGACGACACCGTGCTTGCGGAGCATCTCGGTGATGGTCAGCACGAGGTCGGTGGCGGTCGTGCCCGGGGTCAGCTCACCGGTGAGCTTGAAGCCGACGACGCGCGGGATGAGCATCGAGACGGGCTGGCCCAGCATCGCGGCCTCGGCCTCGATACCGCCGACGCCCCAGCCGAGCACACCGAGGCCGTTGACCATGGTGGTGTGGGAGTCGGTGCCGACCAGGGTGTCCGGGTACGCCTGGCCGTTGCGGACCATGACCGTACGCGCGAGGTGCTCGATGTTGACCTGGTGGACGATGCCGGTGCCCGGCGGGACGACCTTGAACTCGTCGAACGCGGTCTGGCCCCAGCGCAGGAACTGGTAGCGCTCGCGGTTGCGGCCGTACTCCAGCTCGACGTTCTGCGCGAACGCCTCGTGGGTGCCGAACTTGTCGGCGATGACGGAGTGGTCGATGACCAGCTCGGCGGGGGCGAGGGGGTTGATCTTCGCCGGGTCGCCGCCGAGCTCCTTGACGGCCTCACGCATGGTGGCGAGGTCGACGACACAGGGCACGCCGGTGAAGTCCTGCATGATCACGCGGGCGGGCGTGAACTGGATCTCCTGGCTGGGCTGCGCCTGGGAGTCCCAGTTGCCGATGGACCGGATGTGGTCGGCGGTGATGTTCGCGCCGTCCTCGGTGCGGAGGAGGTTCTCCAGCAGCACCTTCAGGCTGTACGGAAGGCGAGCCGAGCCTTCCACCTTGTCCAGCCGGAAGATCTCGTACGACTCGTCGCCCACGCTGAGCGTGCTACGGGCGTCGAAGCTGTTCGCCGACACGACAGTCTCCTTCATTGATGTGCGCGTTCCACCGCATCCTGCCGCCACGCCTACTTGGCCGATCCGCTAAGGTAAGGCTAAGTTAGGTAAGCCTTACCGCTGGACCGGCAGTGGAGTGGGCCGCGGTACGCCCGGCAGATATCTCGATGTCGAGATAACTCTAGTACATGGGTGGCGGATGGTCATGCCCGGCCGCCGTGTGATGTGCCCGACCGTACGGCGGCCACCGCGCGGTGATGTCCTGCGCGGTGGCCGGGCCGGTCAGCCCAGTACGTCGCGCAGCAGGCGCGCGTTCTTCACCACCTGGCTCGATCCGGTGCGCGCGGCGGCCGTCGTGACCTCGGGTATCTCGCCCTTCGCCGCGCAGCGGGAGGCGCAGTCGATGCCGAGGGCGAGCAGTGCTCCGGTGCCCCGGACGACGGGGTCGCCCAGCAGGCGAGGCAGGGCGGTTTCGAGGACCGACCAGATCGTGGCGTACGCGCCGGTCTCGGCAGCCGTGCGCAGGGACGCGGTCACCCGGTTCGCCTCGACCCACGTGGCGCGCAGCATGTCGGCCAGCCGGCGGCCGAGCAGGCCGGTGTCCAGCTGGCCCCGTCCGGCGAGCACGAGGAGCGCGTCCACCGCGGCGTCGCGCTCGCCCTGCTGGTCGTAGGCGAGGGTGGACGCCACGGCCGTGTGCAGCGCGAATCCCGCCGGGCCGCCGGACTCCGCGGCGAACGGCAGGGCGTGGGCCCAGCCCCGCATGGACACGCGGTACCTGAAGTAGTCGCGGGCCAGGACGAGTTCGCGGTGGTGCGGCAGCTGGGCGAGCCAGAAGGGGACCATCGGGTCGTAGAGACCGTCGTTCCGGTACGGCCCGATCAGGGTCTCGGCGGCCGGGAGCAGCGGGGGGCCGGGGAGCGGCTCGGGGTGGAGGTGCTTCACCAGCTCCGACGGGTGCTTGCCCGAGTGGGTGTCGTCCTCGGGGCGGGTGTCCCGGTGCGGCAGACCGCCCTCGCGCAGCCACTGGGCGAGCCTCCGCCCGGCGTCGGACGCCAGCTCCCCGGCCGCGTCCAGCACCTTCTCGTCGGCGGTCGGGGTGACGCGCAGCAGCGCCTGGGCGAGGTCGACCGGCGCGGGTGTGATGCCGAGCCCGTCGAGCACCGAGATCCGCCGTACGAGTTCGGCGGCGTCCAGCGCTCCCGTGGCGTCGGTCGGCACGGCGAGCAGGAAGGGCTGTGCGTCGGCTTCGATGATGTCGATCGCCTCGGCCAGGCGCGCCCTCAGCAGTTCCCCGGCCGGGGAGGTGTGGATGAACCTGTGGTGGGCGATGAGGCCGCGCTGCCTCGGCTCGTCGCCGCGCAGTGCCCTGGCCACGTCGTACACGTCGGACTGGGTGTAGTCGACGGCGTCGCGGGGTTCCTTGCGCATGGCCGGCTTCAGCGCCTGGGCGAGCGCGGCCCGGTCGAGGTGGGCGTGCCGGACGAGTCCGTCCAGGACCCGCTCGAACGTCACCACGTCCTTGGGGTTCGCGACGGCCGCCGCCAGCTCCTCGGCGACCTCGACGGCCGTCCCGATGGGCCCCGGCACCAGGCGGGGCTCGGGCACGGCGGGCAGCGTGTCGGCGTACTGGTCGGTGAGCCGGTCCGGCGCGGTGCCGAGGAGTTCGGCGGCCCGGCCCGCGAGGGCGGGGTTGATCCGTGCGGCGGCCGTGCGCAGCTCGGGCAGGACCGAGTCGCCCGCGGCCTTGAGGTGCCGGGCGATCACGGCGAGGGCGCGCTCCTGGAGGTCGACCTCCCGGTGGTCGAGGGCCGTCGCCGCGTCGAGCACGGTACGGGCCGCGCGCGCGGGGTCCTTCCGGGCCGCGCGGTCGAGCCGGGTGAGCTGGGCGCGGACCAGTTTCTTCTCCGGGCGGAGCAGGACCCGTTCGCACATCTCGGTGAGGACGTCGGGCTCCAGCAGCCCGGCCTCGTCCAGGCCGGTCAGGACCTCCTGGGCGTAGCCGGCCACCGGCATCGACAGGTCGAGGAGCGCCACATGGTCCCGGAGGGCGGGGGCGTTCTCGGCCGGGGTGAGGGCGAGGGCGCGGAGGTACTCGAGCGGCGGCGCGGTCTCGTCGCGCGTGCCGTCCTGGAGCAGTTGGGCGACCAACGGCTCGGCGAGCGCGACGCGTTCACGGGCCGTGGCGGCGTGTTCCGCCGGGGTGAGGGCGAGTTGGGTGAGCGCGACAGCGGCGTCCCGCCCCCAACCGGCGGCGGCCAGGTCGGCGAAGACACGCCGGACCAGCGCGGCGCGGTCCACCAGGCCCTCCTTGGAGAAGGTGATGAACACGCCAAGCCTGGTGTCCTCCATGATGTACGCCAGGCCTCTGCTGCTGAGCATGTGGCAGAACGAGCCCGAGCCGAGGTGCACGCCCGGTCGCTCCAGCACCAGCGGGAGGAGCAGCGGCGACAGGTCGTCCGTGCGCAGCCGCTCCAGGAAGGTGGCGCCGGGCCGGGGCCCGCCGCGCAGATGTGCGGGATGCGTCCAGGTGCTGTCGCGCCAGCGCAGCCAGTTGTCGATGAACCCGTCGGTGGTCGGGACGGGGCAGCCCGTGTCGAGGACGAGGTGTTCGACGAGGTCGGACCTGAGGCCCTGCCCAGGGGTCAACCGCTCGGCGAGCTGTGCGGCCAGCTCGGCCCGCCAGTCGACGGGGTGGAGGTTCACGACGTCGAGCACCCAGACGCCGTCGAGGGGCAGCCGAACCGCGTGCCTGTCGTTCTCGGGCCGCAGGATCCATTCGGCCGCGGCCGCGGGGTCGGTACGGCAGCCGAACTCGGCGGCGAG
This sequence comes from Streptomyces sp. NPDC002156, assembly GCF_053593675.1. Classification (NCBI taxonomy): domain Bacteria; kingdom Bacillati; phylum Actinomycetota; class Actinomycetes; order Kitasatosporales; family Streptomycetaceae; genus Streptomyces; species Streptomyces sp. NPDC002156. The sequence continues at coordinate 8,219 of NZ_JBSFDA010000019.1, forward strand.
CTGGGCGGCCTTCCCCTCCTCCGTGACGTCGTGGAACCAGCCGGGCCGCAGCGCCGCGCGCCGGGCCTCCAGTGCCTCGGCCTGCGCCGCGCGCTCGTCCGGGGTCAGGGCAGCGAGCTCACGGAGCACGGCCTCGACGTCGCCCGCTTCGGCGAGGTGGACCAGGTTCATCGGGGGGTCTCCGATCGTGCGGGGGTTGTTGTGGCTGTTGGTGCAGGTGAGGGTGGGGCGGAAGCCGACCCCACGGCGGAAGCCGACCCCACGGCTTCCACGGCAGCTTCCGCCGCCGCGCCCCGCGCGATGCCCGCCGCGAGCACGTGCTTGCAGGGGCCGCGTCCGCCCCGGTACTTCGCCCACCAGAAGCAGGTGCAGCTCAGTTGGCCCGAGTCGTCGTCGGTGCGGACCACGTGGGCGTCGTCGCCCTTTCCGACGCGGGCCAGCGGTCCGTCGAGCCGTACCGCGCCGTCCGCGACGAGCGCCCGTGCGCCGCGCAGCCGGGGGTTGCGGGTCTCGGCGGCGGCCGCGCGGTAAGGGAGGTGGCGGTGGAAATACGCCTCCTCGGCGAGGTCGTAGCCGATCTGGCCGGACGTGCCCAGCACGGTCAGCGCGGCGCGTACACGGTCGGCGGGCAGACCTGCCTGCGCCGACAGCTCGGTGACATCGATCCGCGGCTCCCAGGCCAGCAGTTCGGCGACCCGTTCCGCGTCCGCCGTCGAGGGTCCGGTGGCGAGGTCGTTCAGCACTCCGCCCTCGCCGGAGAAGCCGCGCGAGGCACTCTGGGAGAGCATCAACGTCAGCCGCATGCCCGGCAGTTCGACCTCCCAGGCGGCGGCGGTCGTCCCGTCCGGGGAGTCGACGGCGTCCGGGGCGTACACCCGTACGGTCGTCGCGTGCCGCAGGACCGTACGGAGGGTCAGCAGCCGCTCGGGGCCGGGCAGGCACACCGCACCGGGCGCCGGTCTGGTCGTGGGACGCAGGGTGCGGCCCGCGGGCACGATCCAGCGGGTCGTGCGGGCGTCGGACCGCTGGGTGGGCCGGGGCAGCGCCCGCAGCAGGGCGGCCGCCTCCACGGCGGGCACCTCGGCGCGCTGGGCGAAGCCCGCCGCGAGCACCTGGGCCTCGGCGAAGCCGCGCAGCCAGCGCTCCGGCAGCGGGACCTTCTTCTCCACGAACTCGCCGTCGAAGGTCTTGACGGTCAACTCCTCGGGCCCGACGGCCAGATGGAGGGGGTCGAGCCCACCGAGCCCGGCCAGCGCCCGCCGCAGCGGCGGGTTGACGTCCACGTTCGTGGTGCCGTGGCCGACGTCGTCACCGTCGAGGCCGGGAGCGAGGACGTCGAGACGGGCGTACACACCGCAGCAGCCGGAGAAGGACTCGAGCCGCAGCCGGTCGCCGTCGGCCGTCACCACCGGATCGAGCGAGGTGTTGGCGCCCGGCCGGTAGTAGCGGGCGGCGGCGACGTCCGCGACCGCGAGCAGCGCCGTCGCCGCGGCGGTCGGCGCGGTCAGGAACCCGCTGAAGAACCGGGGGTTGGCCGCCTCTCCGGCCGGGGTGGCACCGCCGGAGGTCTCCAGCGCGAGGGTGCGTCCGGCCGTGGTCTCGTGCACGGCCGAGGGCCGTAAGTAGGAGTACGTCTGCATGAGTTGGGTCACGCGCACACGCTACGGCCGAGGACTGACACCGGGCCGCGGGGAAGCCCCCTGCCTCCGGCCACTCGGGCAACCGGCCGTGTCCGGAGGGGCATCCCGGCGAGCGGATCAGCAAGTCGCCCCGGCCTGCGACGGTGTTCGCCGTGGCCGGACATCCGACCGCGGCGCTGAGCGGACCCGGTGAAGTCGACCGCGGTCCGGCGACGCGGCCAAGGGGCGCGGGGCTGTGTTGAATTTGCGGCTACCGCCGCGTGGGCGCGACCAGCCACGACGGTGCCGCAGCCGAGAGACAACCCGTCACGGTACATCCGGCGGAGCGCTCAGCGGCGATATTCGCCGGCCTCGGCTCCCAGCACGTTCAGCAGCGCCAGCGCCTCGGCGCCAGGGGAACCCGGCGGCGCGCTGTAGAGCACGAGATGCTGGTCGCGGTCCGTGAGCGCGAGTCTGTCGCAGTCGACGGTGACCTCCCCGACGACCGGGTGGCGGAAGGTCTTCGTGAGCATCGGCGCGGCCTGTACGTCGTGCCGCTCCCAGAGCCGGGCGAAGTCGGGGCTGGCGTCCCGGAGTTCGTCGACGAGGCCGGTCACCGCGGGATCCGCCGGGTAGCGGGCGAGGGTGGCGCGGAGTTCCATGACGACGTGGTGCCGGAACTCGGCGGCGTCGGAGATCCCGTACAGCGGTGTGTCGGGTCGCGTCGGTCCGAGGAACGCCCGGCGCGCGAGATTGCGGTCCCTGGGGGCGAGTTGGGCGAAGTCCTCCATGAGCGCGGCCGCGAGGTCGTTCCACGCGAGCACCTCGAACGCCGCGGAGACGACGAACCCGGCCGTCTGCGGCAGCCGTTCGAGGAGCGCGAGGACGCTCGGGCGGACGTCGCGCCGGTGCAGCCGGGTGCGGATCGGCGCGGTGCCCGCGAGGACGTGGAGGTGGTCGGACTCGGCGTCGGTGAGCCGCAGCGCGCCCGCGATCCCGGCGAGGACCTCGCCCGAAGGCCGTGGCGCCCTGCCCTGTTCGAGCCGGACGTAGTACTCCGTGGAGATGTGCGCGAGGACCGCGGCCTCCTCACGGCGCAGCCCCGGTGTCCGGCGTCGCGGTCCGGAGGGGAGGCCGACGTCCTCCGGCCGCAGCCGCTCGCGCCGGCTGCGGAGAAACGCCCCGAGTTCCTGCTTGTCCATACCCCGAGTCTGCACGCAGAACGGCGCCGGATCCTGGTACCGCTTGTGCCTGTATCCGGTTCCTGGGGCCGCGCACGCTGTTGGCATGACAACCGACAACGACACCAGCCCCGCCCCCACCCCCACCTCCACCCCGATCGGCCTGCTCACCGGCAAGGTCGTGCTCATCACCGGCGCCAGCCGTGGCATCGGGGCGGCCGCGGCCCGGCTCTTCGCCGCCGAGGGCGCCACCGTCGTACTCGCGGCCCGCAGCACCAAGGCCCTCGACGACCTCGTCACCGAGATCCGCGCCGACGGAGGCGTCGCCGACGCCGTCACCCTGGACCTCGCCGACCGTACGAGCGTCCGCGCCGCCGTCGACCGCGTGGAGGAACTGCACGGACGGCTCGACGGCGCCTTCAACAACGGCGCGACGATCCAGCGGCCCGGCCCGCTCGACACCACGAGCGACGACGACATCGACGAGCAGTTCGCCGTGAACTTCCGCTCGCACTGGACGGCCATGAACGCCGAGGCCGCACTGATGCGGCGAAGCGGTGGCGGGGCGATCGTCAACACGTCGAGCATCGGCAGCCGCCGTGCGAACCCGGCCCTCCCCGCGTACGGCGCCATGAAGCGCGCGCTCAACAGCATCACCGAGACCGCTGCCGTGACCTGGGGCCCTGAGGGCATCCGGGTGAACGGCATCACCCCCGGCGGCACCGCCACGGAGATGATCGACGCGTGGGAGGCGGCCACCCCGGGCATCATCGAGCGCATCACCCCGACGATCCCGCTCGGCCGCATGGCCGAACCCCGCGAGGTGGCCGAGGTCGCCGCCTGGCTGCTCAGCGACCGTGCCTCGATGGTGACGGGCGCGATCGTGCCGGTCGACGGCGGCGCGGGCGCCTGAAAGGAGGGCGTTGTGGCCATTACCGCGCCGATCCGGGGTAACCGACCCCTATGCCTCTTACTTTCCGCAAGAGCTTCCGCATCCTCCCGGGCCTCCGGCTGAACATCAACAGGCGCTCCTGGTCGTTCACGTCCGGCGGCGAACACGGGCCGCGGCGCACCCACAGCAGCACGGGACGCCGTACGACCTCGATGGACCTGCCCGGACCGTTCGGCTGGCGCCGTACGCGCACCAAGAAGCGCCACTGACGCCCGTCCGAGAACCAGCAGTAACTGACGGTGCGTCACCCGCACGGACTCCCCAGAAGGCGCCATCTCATATCTGAGATAGCCTCAACCCCATGGCAGACGACTACCTCGTACGTATCGGCAAGCTCATCCGTGACGCCAGGCAGCATCGGGGCTGGACACAGACGCAGCTAGCCGAGGCACTCGGCACCAGTCAGAGCGCCGTCAATCGCATCGAGCGCGGCAATCAAAACATCAGCCTTGAGATGATCGCCCGAATCGGTGAAGCCCTCGACAGCGAGATCGTCTCCCTGGGGTACGCGGGTCCGATGCATCTGCGGGTGGTCGGCGGTCGCCGCCTCTCCGGCTCGATCGACGTCAAGACCAGCAAGAACGCGTGTGTCGCGTTGCTGTGCGCCTCGCTGCTCAACAGGGGGCGCACGGTGCTGCGCCGGGTCGCCCGCATCGAGGAGGTGTACCGCCTCCTGGAGGTACTCGGCTCGATCGGCGTACGTACGCGGTGGATCAACGACGGCGTCGACCTGGAGATCGTGCCGCCCGCCGAGCTGGACATGGAGGCCATCGACGCCGAGGCGGCCCGCCGTACGCGCTCGATCATCATGTTCCTCGGCCCGCTGCTGCACCGTATGGACCGCTTCCAACTTCCGTACGCCGGTGGCTGCGACCTCGGTACGCGGACCATCGAGCCGCACATGATCGCGCTGCGCCGGTTCGGGCTCGAGATCGCGGCGACCGAAGGGCTGTACCACGCCCAGGTCGACCGGTCGGTCTCCCCCGGCCGCCCGATCGTGCTGACCGAGCGCGGGGACACCGTCACCGAGAACGCGCTGCTCGCCGCCGCCCGGCACGAGGGCGTGACCGTCATCCGTAACGCGTCCTCCAACTACATGGTCCAGGACCTGTGCTTCTTCCTGGAGGCGCTGGGCGTACGGGTCGAGGGCATCGGCACGACGACGCTCACCGTGCACGGCGTACCGACCATCGACGTGGACGTGGACTACTCGCCCTCCGAGGACCCGGTCGAGGCGATGAGCCTGCTGGCGGCGGCGGTCGTCACCGAGTCCGAACTGACCGTGTGCCGGGTGCCGATCGAGTTCCTGGAGATCGAGCTGGCGGTCCTGGAGGAGATGGGGCTCGACCACGACCGTACGGACGAGTACGTCGCGGACAACGGCCGCACCCGCCTGGTCGACCTGACGGTCCGGCCCTCCAAGCTGGAGGCGCCGATCGACAAGATCCACCCGATGCCGTTCCCGGGCCTGAACATCGACAACGTGCCGTTCTTCGCGGCCATCGCGGCATCGGCCCAGGGCAAGACCCTCATCCACGACTGGGTCTACGACAACCGCGCGATCTACCTCACCGACCTGAACCGCCTCGGCGGACGCCTCCAACTCCTCGACCCGCACCGGGTCCTGGTGGAGGGCCCGACCCGCTGGCGAGCGGCCGAGATGATGTGCCCGCCCGCACTGCGACCGGCGGTGGTGGTCCTGCTGGCGATGATGGCGGCCGACGGCACGTCCGTACTGCGGAACGTGTACGTCATCAACCGGGGGTACGAGGATCTGGCGGAGCGGCTCAACTCGGTGGGGGCGCAGATCGAGATCTTCCGCGACATCTGACGGTTTTCCGAGAAGGCGCTGCCGCACTCGGTGGCAGCGCCTGTCGATGTGGCCTATCGATGCGGCTCTCCTGGGCCGCCCAGGAGTTGATGGACGGTTCCGTCCAGGTCCAGGTGGCGGTCCTCGGTGCCGGCGGGTACCACCGCGAGGGTGCGCAGGAGGAAGGCGTCCAGGGCTCGTGCCGAGGCCGCCACGACGACCTCCCCCTTCCCCGGGGACTGGCGCAGCGCGATGCACGTCTTCTTGGCCCAGGAGCATCGTGACGGCCAGACCTGGACGTCGCCGACGCCGGTGAGTCCTTGCTGTCCGGCCAGGAGGAGATCGCGGCCGAACACCCATCGCACGCTGTCCTCAGCACTCACGTGGAACGTCAAGGACACCGCGTACGGATCCGTGCACTTGTAACAGAGATCGACCATCACGGGCCGGTCCACGCCCTGGGCGACGACCAGGCGGACAAGTATCCGGGACACCACCAGAGTGAGACCGTCATGTTCTCTCATCACATCACCGCTCGGTAAACCGGTGCGATCAAGGGGCTGCGCGAGTCATCGCCTCACGATCCTCGAGGGCGCGGAGAGCTCCGTCATCAGTCAAATGACTCGGCGGCCGTCAAGGGTCGACTGCCGGTACGAAACGCAGTCGAACGACTTAGGCAACTCGCCGCCGGAACAAGGAGGCTGAGGTGATCCCCGGACCGGTAGCGACCGTCGGCTCCGGGGCGTCGACACGATGAAAGGAACGCCGTGACGATCTCCCTGCGCGAGTACCGCGGACAACCATCCACCGAGCAGACCGGTGGTCTGACCGTGGGAGTCGACCTCGGCGGCACGAAGATCGCCGCCGGAACGGTCGACCCCGGCGGGGCGGTCGTCTCCCGGGTGCGTATCCCCACCCCTCGGGACCCGGACCGGATCGCCGGGGCGATCGCCGAGGCGGTCCAGCGGGTCCGCCAGGGTCGGGACGATGTGCGGGCGGTGGGAATCGGAGCCGCCGGATATGTGGACGCTGAGCGCTCGACGGTGCGCTTCGCGCCCAACCTGGGCTGGCACGACAAGGCGATCCGGGACATCGTCCAGGAGGCCACGGGGCTTCCGGTCGTCGTCGAGAACGACGCGAACGCCGCCGCGTGGGGCGAGTTCATCCACGGAGCCGGTGCCGGGCACGAGGACATGCTGATGGTCACCGCGGGCACCGGCTTCGGCGGAGGCATCATCAGCAGAGACCGGCTCTTCCGCGGCTCCTTCGGCATGGCGGGCGAGATCGGCCACTACCGGGCGGTCCCCGACGGTCTCCCGTGCCCCTGCGGTCAGCACGGCTGCATGGAGCAGTACGCGAGCGGAGCGGCCCACACCCGCCGTGCCCGCGAGCTGGCGGCCGCCGATCCGGCGTACGCGGCGGCGGTGCTCGCGCTGGGCGACGGCACCCCGTCCGGTCTCCACGGGCACCATGTGACCGAGGCCGCCCGGCGCGGCGACCCGTTCTCCCTCGACGTGTTCGCGCGATCGGGTCGCTGGCTGGGCCAGGCCCTCGCCGACCTCGCCTCCGTCCTCGACCCGTCCGTCCTCGTCATCGGCGGCGGCCTCGGCGACACCGGGGAGCTGATCCGGCGTCCGGCCGAGGTCGCCTACCGCCGGGCCCTGGGCGGCGGCGCGTACCGGGCCTACGCCGAGGTCCGCACCGCCACCCTCGGGCAGGACGCGGGCCTCGTCGGCGCGGCGAACCTCGCCCGTCTCCACGAACTCATCTCGTTCCCGGCGGCCGGCCGCTGACAGCAGAACCTGACAGCGGCGCTCGCACCGTCAAGGCCGACGGCCGGGGTTCCCAGCCGTGCCCGAACGGCAGCACCGAGGCGCCAGGCAGCCGTCGCCTCAACCCACTTGCTCCATCCACTTGAATCCACGCCCGTACGACCGGTGTACCCGCCCGGCCCGGGAACCCCCGCCTGCGCGCCCCGCGAACCCGGTCCTGTGAAGGAGTCCTGTCCATGACCGCGAACGCCACTCCCGCGGGGTCGGCCCCGCACGTGGCCACGCCCCCCGCATCCGATCTCCGGCGCATCACCTACATCTCGGCAGCCGCGTCGCTCGGCGGCTTCCTGTTCGGCTACGACAGCGCCGTCATCAACGGCGCCGTCACCGGAATCCAGCACCGATTCGACGTCAGCGCCGGCCAGACGGGCACCATCGTCGCCTCCGCGCTGCTCGGTTCCGCCTTCGGAGCCGCCGTCGCGGGGCGCCTCGCCGACCGCGTCGGCCGCCTGCGGGTGATGCACCTGGCCGCCGCCCTCTTCGCGATCAGCGCACTCGGCTCGTCGATGCCCTTCTCCGCCTGGGACCTGGGCGCCTGGCGGGTCGTCGGCGGCATGGCGATCGGCCTCGCCTCGCTGATCGGGCCCAGCTACATCGCCGAGGTCGCGCCGGCCGACCACCGCGGCCGGCTCGCGTCCTTCCAGCAGGCGGCCATCGTGCTGGGGATCACCGCCTCCCAGCTCGTCAACTGGGCGATCGCCCAAGGCGCCGACGGGAAGAGCGAGAACCCGCTGGGTCCCCTGCACGCCTGGCAGTGGATGCTCATGGCCGCTGTCGTACCGGCACTCGCCTACTGGTTCCTCACCCTCCGGATCCCGGAGTCGCCGCACTTCCTCGTCGCCACGGGCCGTCTGGTCCAGGCCCGCGCGGCACTGCGCGACCTGCGGGGAACGCAGGACGGCACCGACGACCGGATCGCCGAGATCCAGCACGCGCTCCGCACCGGCCACAAGCCGCGGGTACGCGATCTGCTCGACGGCCGCTTCGGGCTGCTGCCGATCGTGTGGGCCGGCATCGGGCTCGCGGTCTTCCAGCAACTCGTCGGAATCAACGTCATCTTCTACTACTCGTCGCTGCTGTGGCAGTCGGTGGGCATCGACCAGTCGAGCTCCCTGCTGATCAGCCTGTCGACGTCGATCATCAACATCGTCGGGACGGTCGTGGCCATGCTCCTGATCGACCGGGTCGGCCGCAAACCGCTCGCGCTGACCGGCTCGCTGGGCATGGCCGTCTCGCTGGCCTTCGCCGCCTGGGCCTTCTCGTACCGGACAGGCAGCGGCAGCACTCTGTCCATCCCGGACGCCCAGGGGACCGTGGCGCTGATCGCCGCCCACGCCTTCGTCTTCTTCTTCGCGGTCTCCTGGGGTGTGGTGCTCTGGGTGATGGTCGGCGAGATGTTCCCGCTGCGGATCCGTGCCGCCGCGATGTCGGTGGCGACCGCCGCCAACTGGATCGCCAACTGGGCCGTCACCGAGAGCTTCCCCCGTATGTCGGACTGGAGCCTGTCGTCCACCTACGGCCTCTACGCGTGCTTCGCCCTGCTCTCCTTCGTCTTCGTCGCCGCCCTGGTGCGCGAGACCAACGGCAGGAAGCTGGAGGAGATGGGATGACGACGGCACTGAGCACCCACTTGGCAGTGAGCTGGTGGCAGGCCGCGTACTGCCGCGGCGCCGCCATCGAGACCTTCTTCCCGCCTCCGGGCGACGAGGCCACCGTCCAGCGGGCGTTGTCGATCTGCGCCCGGTGCCCGGTGCGGATTCCCTGTCGGCGCTACGCACTGAGCCACCGGGAAAGGCACGGCATCTGGGGCGGGTTGACCGAGGAGACGCGCGCGACACTCATGCGCATCGGGCCACCCTCACCGACCGGACTTCCGGTGAAGTCGCAGCCCCAGTCGGATGACTGATGCCCGGTGGCCGGGGGGCCGGAAGGCTGTTACCGAACTTCCGAAATCCCGAACTTCCAAGATCCCGAATTCCCGAACCGTTCGAGCTCCAAGGAATCGTCATGGACAGTACGGACAATGCGGTGAACGTCGCCGTCATCTACTACTCATCCACCGGGACCGTCTTCGAACTCGCCAAAGCCGCCGCGACGGCCGCGGAGAAGGTGGGGGCCGAGGTACGGCTGCGCAAAGTGGCGGAGCTGGCGCCGGAAGAGGCCATCGCCACCCATCAGGGCTGGTCCGATCACCTCGCCGCCACCCAGCACATACCCCTCGCGACGCTCGACGACCTCGACTGGGCCGACGCCGTCATGCTGGGGTCACCCACCCGGTTCGGCCTGCCCGCGGCCCAGCTCAAACAGTTCATCGACACCTCGGGACCGCTCTGGTCGCAGGGACGGCTGGTGGACAAGGTCGGCTCCTCGTTCACCGCCACGGCGACGGCGCACGGCGGTCAGGAGTCGACGATCCTGGCGATGAACAACACCTTCTACCACTGGGGCGCCGTCATCGTCCCGCCGGGTTACGCCGACGCCATCCAGTTCGAGGCGGGCAATCCCTATGGCACCAGCCACGTGTCCCACAACGGCGAGATCCCTCCGGGCACGACGGAACTGGCCGCTGTCGAGTTCCAGACCCGCCGGGTCGTGGAGATGACGCGCCGGCTGCGGACGAGGGCGCTGTGAGGGGATCACAGCGGGATCCGGCCGTTCCCTCCCGGTCCAGCGGGCTGGAGAGCGGCGAGCACTGCGGCGAGCTTGCCCCGGCTCGTGATGCCCAGGCGGGGATAGATCCGGTACAGGTGGGCCCCGACGGTGCGGTGGGAGATGAACAGGCGCTGGCCGATCTCCCGGTTGCTCAGCCCTTGTGACGCCAGTACGGCTATCTGCATCTCCTGCGCCGACAACTGCTCGGCGGTGTTCGCGTGCCGCCGACGGCTCGACTCGCCGGCGGCACGCAGTTGCTCGCGGGCCATCTCGGCCCAGGGCTGGGCGCCGACCTGGTCGAACTCGTCGCGGGCGGTGCGCAACGGGTTCCGGGCGTCCACGTTGCGGCGTTGGCGGCGCAGCCAGCGGCCGTGGTGCAGGTGCAGCCGCGCCCGCGACAGCGTCCAGCCGGCGGGCAGCGCGGCGAGGGCGGCGGCGTAGCGCTCCTCCGCCGTGTCGTCGGGGGCCAGCACGGCGTCGGTGTAGGCGTGTGCGACCACCATCATTTCCGAAGGCAGTCGGCGGGCCAGTTCCGGTAGTTCCGCCAGGAGTTGCCGGGCCTGCGGGACAGTGCCCGCGGCCACCGCGGCGTCCGCCAGGTCGGGCGCGAGCAGCCAGCGGCTCACCGAGTGGTAGTGCGGGTCGGCCGGATCGAACGCGCGCGCGAGAAGGTCGTACGCCTCGGTGGTGCGGCCGTCGAAAAGGGCGAGCAGGCCGTCGACCTGTTGTGCCATCACCGTGGCGAACGGCATGCCGGGGAACAGTGCGTGGGCGCGGAGTTCGCGGATCGTACGCGCCGCGGCCTCGGTCTCGCCGCGCAGCGCCGCCACCAGGCCCCCCGTCGCCTTCAGGCCCAGCCAGACGATCCGTTCCCCGGTCTCCTCGGCCAGGGCGAGCCCTTCGCCGGATTCCTCGCGGGCCCGGTCGAGCTGACCGAGGTACACCCGTGGCCAGCTGCCGGCCAGCGAGCGGGCCAGCAGCCCGAGCCTGCCCTGCGACCGCCACACCGCGGCCGCCAGCGACAGGTACCGGGCGGCGCGGGTGGCGTCACCCAGGACCATCGCGCCGCTGCCGAGGAAGTGCAGGATCCGGCCGTCCTGGCTGTCCGGTTCGAGGTCGTCGAGCCGCGCGAGCACCTCGGCCCCGTGCCGGTACGGCTCTGTGTACGCCCGTACCGTCAGCGCGTGGGGGCCGTCCGGATCGGGGTCGCAGCGAGCCAGTTCGGCTGCGGTCCCGGCGCGCACCTGTGCGTCGCCGTCCTGGAAGAAACATCGTGCGGCCGCACGCCACAGCAGGTTCTCGGCGGTGTCCGTGCCTCCCGCGTCGAACGCCCCGGCCGCCGTGGTGACCATCTCCCGGATACGTCGATGCGGTTCGCCCGGGTCGAACGCGGCTCTGTCGGACACGACCATGAGGCGGGCCCGCTCCAGTGGGCCCAGCTCGCGCATGTCGGCGCGGTCCAGCAACAGCTGGGTGTGGACGCGGTCGTTGATCTCGGCGGCCAGCTCCACCGCCCGGATGAGGATGCCGGTCCGGCGGTGCGCGTCGTGGACGAGGTCGGCCGCCCGGCGCAGGGCGGGGACGGCGGCCGCCAGTTTGCCCCGGGCCTGCGAGGCGTCGGCGAAACGCTCCAGCCGGGCGGCCAGTTCCTCGTCGAGGCCGAGCGTGGAGGCCGCCAGGTGGACGAGTTGGCGCTCGGGCATGTCGTCCATCACCGCGGCGAGGGCGCGGTGGGTGGCCAGCCGGTCGGCCACCGTGGCGCGGGTGTGGATCGCCGAGCGCATCAGCGGATGCCTGAATTCGAGGCTACGGCCGACCAAGGTCACCAGGCCCGCGTCGACGGCCTCCTGCACGGTGTCCACGGAAACCGTCGAACCGGAGAGACGGCTCGTCACGTCAAGGAGCCGGTTCAGCGGGGCGTTCGGCTCGGCGGCCAGAGCCAGGAGGAACGTACGGCACTCCCGGCTCGCCGAGTCGGTACGTGCGGCGAACGCCTCCTCCAGCCGCTGCGGCAGCGGCAGATCGTCCGGCTCCGTGGGCATGGCCTTCACCGCCTTGGGCAGCTCGACCAGGGCCAGTGGGTTACCGGCCGCGCGCTCCAGGATGAGTGCCCGCACCGGCGCCGACAGGCCGGGGGCGCCGGCGTCGAGCAGTTCGGCGGCGGCCGTCCGGCCGAGCGGTTCCAGCTGGAGGTCCGGGTGCGCACTCAGGCTGTTGGCTTCGGGGTGGTGGATCCGGGAGGCGACGATCATCAGTACGGGAAGGTCGCGGGTGCGCCGGGCGACGAACCTGAGCACGTCCCGGCTCGACGAATCGACCCACTGCAGGTCGTCGACAAGCAGCAGAAGTGGCTGCCGGTCGGCCGCGTCGGCGAGGAGTTCGAGTACGGCCATGCCGACCTGGAAGATGTGGGGCTCGGCCTCCGTGGCGCTCAACGCGCCGCTCAGCGCCAGTCGGTGTGGGGCCGGCAGGTTGTCGATGCCGTCGGCGGCCGGTTGCAGCAGCAGTTGCAGTGCGGCGAACGGCAGCCACAGTTCGGACTCCACGCCGGACGCGCTCAGCACCCGGAAACCGCTCCCGGCGGCTTCGGCGCCGACCGCGCGCAGCAGAGCCGACTTGCCGACGCCGGGGGTGCCGTGGACCAGCAGCGCACCGCCGCGCCCGGCCGCCGCGTCCGCCAACGCCCCACGGAGGGTTCGCAGTTCCTCGTCCCGGCCGATCATCGCGCGCATGCCGGTGCTGCCGCTCTGCCCCGCGAGTGGGTTGCCGTAGTGGTTGAGAAGCGATTCCACGGTGAACTCCGTGTCATGTTGCGGATTCACCCCTACTGACCGGATCCGCACAGCGATACGTGACAGAAAGCCCGGTGTGACGTCCGTCTCGGCTCTTGGGGTTTCGGTGTCCTGGCGCAAGGCGATTCCACTCGGCGGCTGTCACACCCTGGGCGGGTCGTCTGTCAAAAGGGTGAAAGCGGCCACGAGCCCGCTGACCCGAGGAGGTCCCGACCATGCCCGCTGTGACCGTCGAGAACCCGCTGGCCCTCCCCCGGGTCGCCGCGGCTGCCGGGGCCGCCTCCCGCCCCGTGCTCTCCGTCACCACCGCTCCGAGCGGATTCGAGGGCGAGGGATTCCCGGTGCGCCGCGCCTTCGCGGGGATCGACCACCGCCACCTCGACCCGTTCATCCTGATGGACCAGATGGGCGAGGTGGACTATGAGCCCGGGGAGGCGAAAGGGACACCGTGGCATCCCCACCGCGGCTTCGAGACCGTCACGTACATCATCGACGGGATCTTCGACCACCAGGACAGCCAGGGTGGCGGCGGCACCATCACCAACGGCGACACCCAGTGGATGACTGCAGGCTCGGGCCTCCTCCACATCGAGGCCCCGCCGGAGTCCCTCGTCATGTCCGGCGGCCTCTTCCACGGCATCCAGCTGTGGGTGAACCTCCCGGCCAGGAACAAGATGATGGCCCCGCGCTACCAGGACATCCGCGGCAGCCGGGTCCAGCTGCTGACCTCCCCGGACGGCGGCGCGCTGCTGCGCGTCATCGCCGGCGAGCTGGACGGCCACGAGGGCCCCGGCATCACCCACACCCCGATCAGCCTGGTCCACGCCACGCTGGCCCCGGGCGCGGAGATCACCCTGCCCTGGCGCGAGGACTTCAACGGCATCGCGTACGTACTGGCGGGCAAGGGCTCGGCCGGTGCCGAGCACCGTCCGATCCGGCTGGGCCAGGCCGCGGTCTTCGGCACCGGCTCCTCGCTGACCGTCCGAGCGGACGAGAGGCAGGACTCCCGGACGCCGGACTTGGAGGTCCTCCTGCTCGGCGGCCGGCCGATCCGCGAGCCGATGGCCCAGTACGGCCCGTTCGTCATGAACACGAGGGCGGAGCTTGAGCAGGCGTTCGAGGACTTCAAGAAGGGGCGCCTGGGCACGATCCCGGCCGTGCACGGGATGTCCGAGGGCGGGCTGTAGGGCTCGCTAGCCGTACCCGCCCCTCACGTCAGCCGCCCCACCAGGTCCACCCAGGTCGCCCGCAGCCGCGCGCCGCTGATCCGGCGCCCGTCGCGCAGGTGGTCCACGCTCTCGAAGCTCACGAAGGCGAGAAGGGCGTGGGCGAGTACGGCGTGGTCCCCCTCGGTCTTCGCCTCGCGCAGGAGGGATTCCACGTGGTGCTGGAAGGCGCGGCAGGTTTCCGAGGCGATGCGGCGTTCGCAGAGGATCTGGCGGCCCAGCGCGGCGCCCAGGTCCTCGTCGTCGGTGATGCGCTCGATCAGGGCGGAGCCGAACGCCGTCAGCCGTTCTCTCGGCGGTGCTCCCGGTCCCAGCGGAGGGGGGCCGGAGGTGTACGCCTCCTGGAACTCCGCCTCGGCTTCGTCCAGCAGGGCCAGCAGGAGTCCGTCGCGGTCGCCGAACCGGCGGAAGAGCGTGCCCTTTCCGACCCCGGCCGCCCGCGCGACCTCGTGCATCGTCACATGCTCCGCTCCCCGGTCGGCGACCAGCAGGGCGGCGGCCGCCAGCAGCCGGGCGCGGTTACGGGTGGCGTCGGCGCGCACCGCGGTGGCGTCGTGCGGCGCCCGCGTCACTGTCCGGTCCGCGGTACGACGTGTGCGTACACGCCTCCGTCCTCGACCTCCACCGGGTACACGGGGACGGGACGTGTCGCCGGCCGGTCGAGGGGCTGTCCGGTGCGCAGGTCGAAGCGGGAGCCGTGCAGCCAGCACTCGACCGTGAGGCCGTCCACCTCGCCCTCGGAGAGCGAGACGGCGCTGTGCGAGCAGACGTCGTGGATGGCGAACACCCGCTGCCCGGTCAGCACGAGGCAGACGGGAAGGCCCTCCACCTCGAACCGCTGGGGGGCGCCCTCCTTCAAGGCGTCGAACTCGCAGACGTACGTGTAGCCGCTGCCGGGCATCGCTCTCCTCACCGTGGCTGATCGCCCACGCTAGTGACGCGGCCCGAGGCTGACACCCGCCCCCGGTCCCGATCCGACTCGGCCCATGGACCTAAGCCTCCGCCGCCACCTTGTGCTGGACCTTCCTTGACCTTCCTCGGCCCGTGGGCGCCTACCCGCGGCGATGGTGCGGCTGTAGCGTGACCGGGTGCCGGAGAAGAACGAATCGAGCAGCTCGAGCAACTCGTACGACGGCTACCGGGAGTTGGGCGAGGCCGCCTGGTCGTGGGTGCTGGACCGGATCCGCGAGGACGACGGACCCTGGCTGCCGGAGACGGTGCCCGAGGACGCGGCGCAGGACGGTCCGGACGCCTCCCCCGCGGAGGACCGGGACTCCCTGTACGCGGGCATCGCCGGCCTGGCCCCCGTCCTGGCGGAGATCGCCCGGCACCGCGAACTCACCGAGCAGGAGCGGTCGTTGGCGGCCGGGATCGTCAACAGACTGTCGGCGGCGGCCCGAGACCGTACGGAACCCTCGCTGTACGAGGGGCTGGCCGGTGACGTCACCGCGCTGAGGCTGCTCGAACCGGGCTCGGAGTCGGTCGCGCTGCGACGGCTGGCCGAACTGGCAACCCCCGACGGCTGGAAGACCACCGTCAGCTTCGAAGCCGGTTCCGACGCGCCCCTCAACGACATCATCATGGGCACCGCGGGTGTGGTGCTCACCGCCGTCTGGGCGGGCGGCGAGCACGCCGAGTCGATCGCGACGACGGGCTGCGAGGCCCTGCTGCGGATCGCGGACCGTACGGCGGCGGGCCTGGACTGGGGCATCGGGGCGACCACGGAGCGGCGGGCGCCGAACTACTCCCACGGCACCGCCGGAGTGGCCTCGGCGCTGGCCGTCGCGGGGGCGGCGCTCGGCCGCAAGGACTTCGTCGAGGCGGCCGTGAAGGGAGCCCGACATGTGCTGTCCGTAGGCCTGTTGGACGACGGCGGCTTCATCGTCCCGCACACGATCCCGCCGTCGAAGCGGGAGGTCGAGCCCCTGACGTACACCTGGTGCCACGGCCCGGCGGGCACCTCGCACCTGTTCTCGGCGCTGGCCCACGCGGGCGTCACGGAGGTGTCGGGCCTCGGCGTCGGCGAGCTGCGGCGGCGCTGTCTGACCTCGATCCTCACCTCGGGCGTCCCGCAGCGCCTGCGCCCCGGCTTCTGGGACAACGACGGCCGCTGCTGCGGCACCGCGGGCGTGGGCGACGTACTCCTGGACGCGGCCCAGGACAGTCAGGACACGGATGCCGCCGACAGGCTCGTCCGGGCGGCCCGGGTGATGGGCGATGCCTTGGTGGAGCGGGCCGTCCGGGACGGGGCGGGCGCCCGCTGGCGCTTCGTCGAGTACCGCAAGGAGGACCCGCTGTTGCCCCCGGGCACCACCTGGATGCAGGGCGCGGCGGGCATCGCGGCGTACCTCTTCCGGCTCGCCCGGTTCATCGAGACCGGCCCTGAGGCCATGGTGGTCGACCGTCCGGACCAGTGGTGGGCGGTCCCGCAGCGGCTGCGTACGACCGTCTCCTGAGGCTCGGCGGGAACGGTCAGGTCAGGGCCTGTTCCGCCCAGATCGTCTTGCCGTTCCTGGTGTGCCGGGTGCCCCAGCTGGTGGTGAGCTGGGCGACGAGGAGGAGGCCCCGGCCGCCCTCGTCGGAGATCCTGGCCCGGCGCAGATGCGGTGAGGTGGAGCTGCCGTCGGAGACCTCGCAGATGAGCGTGCGGTCGTGGATCAGCCGAAGCTGGATCGGGTCGGCGCCGTAGCGGATCGCGTTGGTGACCAGTTCGCTGACGACCAGTTCGGTGACGAACGCGGCCTCGTCGAGCCCCCATTCCGTCAGCTGTGCGACGGCGCGTCTGCGGGCCTCGGCGACCACCTCGAAGTCGGCGGGCAGGTCCCAGACACGGACGTGGTCGGCGTCCAGGGCGCGGGTGCGGGCCAGCACCAGGGCCACGTCGTCGCTCGGGTGGGTCGGCAGCAGGGCGGACAGGACCTGGTCGCAGCGGTCCTCAAGCGGGCGGGTGTCGTCGCCGTCGGCCAGGGTCCGGGCCAGGAGGGCGATCCCGAGGTCGGCGTCACGCTCGGTGGCCTCCACCAGCCCGTCCGTGAACAGGGCGACGAGGGTGCCCTCCGGCAGGAGGCTCTCGGTGGTCTCGAAGGGCAGGCCGCCGACGCCCAGCACCGGCCCGACGGCGACGTCCACGACCCGGGTGTCGCCGTCCGGCAGGACCAGCACGGGTGGCGGGTGGCCGGCGCTGGCGACGGTCAGCTCGCGGGAGACCGGGTCGTAGACGGCGTACAGACAGGTCGCCCCGGTGGCTCCGACGCCGATCCGCGCGTCGCTCGCGTCACTGTCGTCGTCGGCGGCGAGGCGCAGGACCAGGTCGTCGAGGTGGGCCAGGAGTTCGTCGGGCGGCAGGTCGACGTCGGCCAGGGTCTGGACCGCCGTACGCAGTCTGCCCATGGTCGCCGAGGCCTGGATGCCGTGGCCGACCACGTCGCCGACGACCAGGCCGACGCGGGCGCCCGACAGCGGGATGACGTCGAACCAGTCACCGCCGACGCCCGCGCGGGAGTCGGTCGGCAGATAGCGGGAGGCGACGTCCACCGCCGACTGCCGGGAGGGGCCGCGCGGCAGCAGGCTCTCCTGGAGGGCGAGGGCGGTGGTGCGCTCGCGGGTGTAGCGGCGGGCGTTGTCGACGCACAGGGCGGCGCGGCTCGCCAGTTCCTTCGCCAGGACGAAGTCGTCCTCGTTGAAGACGT
Source organism: Streptomyces sp. NPDC002156 (assembly GCF_053593675.1). Classification (NCBI taxonomy): domain Bacteria; kingdom Bacillati; phylum Actinomycetota; class Actinomycetes; order Kitasatosporales; family Streptomycetaceae; genus Streptomyces; species Streptomyces sp. NPDC002156. The sequence continues at coordinate 25,972 of NZ_JBSFDA010000019.1, forward strand.
CGGCCCGGGTGCGCAGCAGGACGGCGACCCCGAGTGTCGTACCGCGCGCGATGAGCGGCACCGCGACCAGCGAGGTGACGACGGTTCCGCGCAGGCTCTCGGCCCGTTCGGGCGCGCTCGCCATCCAGTGGTCGAAGTCGGGGGCGCCGCTGCGGCTGAGCACCGTCTGCCCGGTGCGCAGCGCCCGCGCGGGCGGGGAGTACGGCGGGTACGTGTCCGTGGCGCCCAGCCCCATCACCGCGCCGGGCACCCACTCCGTGCCGGAGGCATGGGCGAGGCGGCGCAGCACGACCTCGCCGTCCGGCCCGGCCTCGGCGGGCTCGTCGCCGCGCATCACCGCCTCCAGCAGGTCGACGCTGGCGAAGTCGGCGAACCGGGGAACGACCAGGTCGGCGAGTTCCTGGGCGGTGCGGTCGAGGTCCAGGCTGGTGCCGATGGAGACGGCCGCCTCGTCGAGCACCGCGAGCCGCTGCCGTGCCCAGTGCTGCTCGCTGCTGTCGAACCCGGCCATCCCGACCGCGCACACCTCGCCGGAGGCGTCCCGGACGGGCCACAGCTCCAGGTTCCAGGCGTGCTCGCGGATGCCGGAGGGGGCCCGGGTGAAGCTCTCGTAGTGCGCGGGCTTGCCCGTCGCGGCCACGTCCTTCAGGGCCTGCAGCGTGCCCTTCCAGTCCACGTCCTCCGGGACCCCGTGCGGGAAGACCCGGCCGAGCAGCGCGTCCTCCTCGACGCCCATCACCTGGCAGGCCACGTCGTTGAGCCGCCGGTACCGCTGCTCGATGTCGAACACGGACATCGAGTACGACGCCTGCCGGAACGCCTGTTCCACCAGGTCGGGTCCGTCCTGATGTTCGTCGTCCGCGTGCTCGGAGGCCATGGATTCAGTGTCCTCCCGCCGCCCGGAGGGCAACAACCGAACACGTCCGAACGCGCACGGTGAGTTCGCGTACGCCATTCGCGCAACGGGCCCGGGGAGATTCAGTGGGCCCAGTCGCCCCGGACATGGCCCAGATGCCGGGTCATCGCGGTCCGTACGCCTGCCGCGTCCCGGGCGAGGAGCGCGTCGAGGATCTCCAGGTGCTCCTCGGCGCTGGACGTCAGCAGGCCCCGCTCGGCCAGCGCGGTCAGCCCGTACAGCCGGGATCGTTTGCGCAGGTCACCGACGACCTCGACCAGATGCTCGTTGCCGGCCAGGGCGAGCAGACCGAGGTGGAAGCGGCGGTCGCTGTCGACATAGGCGATGAGGTCGCCGCTCTCCGCCGCGGCCACGCTGTCCGCCGCGTCCTTGCGCAGCGCTTCCAGAGCGGCCGGGTCGGCGGTCGCGGCGAGGCCCACGGTGGTCGGGATCTCGATCAGCGACCGGATGTGGGTGTACTCGTCGAGCTGCCGCTCGGAGACCGTGGTGACCCGGAACCCCTTGTTGGGTACGGGATCGACCATGCCCTCCTTCACCAGGTCGAGCATGGCCTCGCGCACCGGGGTGGCCGAGACGCCGAAGCGGGCGGCGAGCGAGGGCGCGGAGTAGACCTCGCCGGGCCGCAGTTCACCGGCGACGAGCGCGGCCCGCAGCGCGTCGGCGACGCTCGCCCGATAGCTGGGCCGCGGCCCACCGAGGCTGGGCAGGGCGGGGCCGGTGCGCTGAGCGGCCATGGGTGTCTCCTGGATGGATCTCGGAACTCGCTGGTTGTCGGTTGGCTGATCGTTCGTTCGCTGATTCGTGGCGGTGTCAGAGTACGAAGCCGGCCGGGAACGGGTCGTCCGGGTCCAGCAGGTACTGGGCGGTGCCCGTGACCCAGGCCCGCCCGGTGATCGTGGGCACCACGGCGGGCCGCCCGGCGACTTCGGTGCTCTCGACGAGCCGCCCGGTGAACGACGTACCGATGAAGGACTCGTTCAAGAAGTCCTGGTGCAACGGGAGTTCACCGCGCGCGTGCAGCTGGGCCATGCGCGCGGAGGTGCCGGTGCCGCAGGGCGAGCGGTCGAACCAGCCGGGGTGGATCGCCATCGCGTGCCGGGACCGGGTCGCGTCCGAGCCGGGAGCCGCCAAGTACACATGGTGGACACCGTTGATGGTCGGGTTCTCCGGATGTACGGGGGGACTGTCGGCGTTGATCGCGTCCATCAGGGCGAGTCCGGCGGCGAGGATGTCGTCCTTGCGGTCGCGCTCGAAGGGCAGGCCGAACTCGTCGAGGGGCAGGATGGCGTAGAAGTTCCCGCCGAAGGCGAGGTCGTACGTGACGGTGCAACCGTCGGCGAGCGTCGCCTTCCGCTCCAACTCCACCGCGAAAGAAGGCACGTTACGGATGGTGACTGCCTTGGCCGCACCGCCCTCCACAGCGACTTCGGCGACGACGAGCCCGGCCGGGGTGTCGAGGCGGATGGTGGTGACCGGTTCGACGACCGGGACCATGCCCGTCTCGACGAGCACGGTCGCGACACCGATCGTGCCGTGGCCGCACATCGGCAGATAGCCGGAGACCTCGATGTAGACGACGCCGTAGTCGCAGTCGGGCCGGGTCGGCGGCTGGAGGATCGCCCCGCTCATGGCGGCGTGCCCACGCGGCTCGTTCATCAGGAAGTTCCGTACGTCGTCCCGGTGTTCGCGGAACCACAGCCGGCGTTCGTTCATCGTGTCGCCGGGGATGGTGCCGATCCCGCCGGTGACGACCCGGGTCGGCATGCCCTCGGTGTGCGAGTCGACGGCGTGCAGGACGAGCTTGCTGCGCATGGGGGCGATCCTCTCAAGGTCGGGCCAACTCTGTTCAGCGGGCCGTCGGTTCAGGCGAGGCCGAGGGCGACGGCCTTCTCGGTGGCCTCGCGGACCGCCTTCTCCTGCTCCGGCAGCAACGGCATGCGCGGCGGCCGGACGGGACCGCCGTGCCTGCCGACGATGTCCATCGACAGCTTGATCGCCTGCACGAACTCGACCTTGGAGTCCCAGCGGTGGAGTGCGTGCAGCTGCTGGTAGAGCGGCAGGGCGGTGGCCAGGTCGCCCGCGACGGCGGCGCGGTACAGCGCGACCGTGGCGCGGGGCAGGGCGTTGGGATACCCGGCGACCCAGCCGACCGCTCCGGCGGTCGCCAGCTCCAGCAGGACGTCGTCGGCACCGATCAACACATCCAGTTCCGGGGCGAGTTCCTGGATCTGGTAGATGCGCCGGGTGTCCCCGGAGAACTCCTTCACGCCCTTGATGAGCCCGGCCGCGTGCAACTTGGCCAGCAGCTCGGGGGTGAGGTCGACCTTGGTGTCGATGGGGTTGTTGTACGCCACGATGTCGATCCCGACCTCGGCGACGGCCGCGTAGTGCGCGAGCACCGAACGCTCGTCCGCCCGGTAGGCGTTGGGCGGCAGCAGCATGACGGCGGCGCAGCCGGCGTCCTTGGCCTGCGCGGCCCAGCGGACGGACTCGGCGGAGCCGTAGGCGGCGACGCCCGGCATGACCCGGTCCCCGCCGATCGCGGCAACGGCGGTCTCGACGACTTTCGTCCGCTCCTCGGCGGTGAGCACCTGGTACTCACCGAGCGACCCGTTGGGTACGACACCGTCACACCCGTTCTCGACGAGCCAACGGCAATGATCTGCGTACGCCTCGTAGTTGACGCTCAGATCGTCGTTGAGCGGCAGCGCGGTGGCGACGAGAACGCCGCGCCAGACGGGGACGGGAGCGGTGGTGCCCATAAGAACCTCCAGTTTTCGAGATACAGAGGAGAAGCGCGCCCCTTCAGGGGCGCGGGGAACTGCGCGACCAGCCACAACGGGTCCGCAGACAAAACACAGTCATGAGCACTCAGGCTCCTTCGCCAACACACCCAACGGCACAGGCCGAGCAAACGGCCGCTTGGCCAGCCCCACGGGACACCCCGCGACCCCGGCAACCCCGGTCGCACAGACCCGCCCCTGACACCACCCCATACCCGCGCGAGTGAGCAGCTTGACGGTACGCAAATCCGTCGCCCCCAACTCCTCGACGGCCTCCCGCACTTCGGAGGCCGTCACCTCCTCGCAACGACAGACGACGGTGTCATCGGTGACCTGCTCCACCCAGTGCGCAGGCGGCGCGTACGCGGCATCAACGGCAGCGAAGAACTTCCGCAGCCGCGTACGGGTCCGGGCGGCAGCCGCCCAGTCGGCAGGACGAGGCTCAACTCCCCCCAGCCGCGCGGCGATCGAGCACCCGGCGATCTCCCCCTCGGCGAGCGCCAGCACCGCTCCCCCGATGCCGGTGGCCTCGCCCGCCGCCCAGACACCGTCGACGTCGGTGCGCTGCTCGGCGTCGGTGACGACGAAGGGGTCACCGGTGGCGTCGATCGCGCACCCGAGGGTCTCGGCGAGGTCGGTGTGCGCGAGCATGCCGTGGCCGACGGCCAGGGTGTCGCAGGCGATCCGCCGCTCGGTGCCGGGCCGCACCCGGCCGCCGGTGTCCAGGGCAGCGACGGTGACCGCCTCGACGCGGTCGGCGCCATGGGCTGCGACGACGGTGTGACGTACCGTCACCGGGACCTTGTGGCGCAGGAGTTGGGCCGCGTACTGAACGGCCTCGGCGATCTTCGCCGGGTTGGCGGCGAGTGTCGCGGTGTGCCGTACGAAGTCGGCGGGGTGCGTGGACTCGACGTACGCGGCGACTTCGGCGCCCGCTGCGGCGAGCCCGGCCGCGACCGGCATCAGCAGCGGCCCGGTCCCGGCGACGACCGCCGTACGGCCCGGCAGGACGAGCCCGCCCTTGAGCATCGCCTGGGCGCCACCGGCGGTGACCACACCGGGGAGGGTCCAGCCGGGGAAGGGCAGCACCTTCTCGTACCCACCGGTGGCGAGGAGGACGGCGTCGGCGGTGACGGTCTCCGACTGGGTCTGTGCGGGACCGAGAAGAGCATGCACGCCGAAGCGGCTGCTTCCCCCGAACTCCCTTTCCACGAACCAAACATGACGATCCGCCAGGTGGGTGAGCCGACCGGCCGCGACATGCACCGCCAGCCGATCCCGCAGCTTCTCCCAGGTGCCCCAGGTGTGGTGCAGTGCCTGCGGCCGGCGTGCGTTGAGCGCTGCGGCGGGCTGCCGGTAGAACTGCCCACCGGCCTGCGAGCCCGAGTCGAGCAGCACGACCCGTACACCCAGGTCGGCGGCGGTCAGCGCGGCAGCGAGGCCTGCGGGACCGGCGCCGATGACCACAAGTGCTCCGTGGGTTGTGCGGTTCCTTTGCTGCGGGCCGGTGGGGGCTGGTCGCGCAGTTCCCCGCGCCCCTGTCGGGGCGCGCCGCTCAGCCGCCGAGTTCGTCATGACCCGTGCCCTCCTGGGTACTGATCGCGTCGCCGGATACGGCCGGCACCAGGCAAGCCCGCTGGTTGGGCCGGTCGTTGACGGTGACGAGGCAGTCGAAGCAGACCCCGATACCGCAGAAGATCCCGCGCGGCGCACCACTCCCCCGGGTGCTCCGCCAGGAGGTGATCCCCACCGACCAGAGCACGGCGGCGACAGTCTGACCGGGCAGCGCAGCGGTCTCGTGTCCGTCGACAGTGACGGTGAAGGGCGACCCGGGGTGGGCCCTGGCCAGCTCCTGCGGAGTCCTCTGTCTCACTGATTGCCCTCCTCGAAGCGGTCCGGACGGAACGGCGCGAGGTCCAGATCGGGCCGCTTGCCCGCCAACGACTGCGCGATCAGCTGCCCCGTACCGACCGCCAGCCCGATCCCCGCCCCCTCGTGACCGCACGCGTGATAGAGCCCCGGCGCCCGTGGATCGGCGCCGATGGCCGGCAGATGGTCCGGCATGTACGGCCGGAACCCGAGGTAAGCGCGCATCGCGTGCACACTCCCGAGCACCGGGAAGAGCGCCGTGGCCTGGGCGGCGAGTCGACGCACGACCGGGAGCGAGAACGTCCGGTCGAAGCCGACCCGTTCACGGCTGGCCCCGATCAGCACCGGCCCCGCCGCCGTGCTCTCGACGACCGCCGAGGACTGGAGCCCGGCGTCGCCGCTGGCCACGTCGGCGACATAGTCGGCGGCGTACACCTTGTGCCGTACGGTGCCGGGCGGCAGCGGTTCGGTGACCAGGACGAAGCCGCGCCGGGGCAGCACGGGCAGGTGCACCCCGGCCAGCGCGGCGACCTCGCCGCCCCAGGTGCCGGCCGCGTTGACGACGGCCGGGGTGTGGATGTCGCCGTGCTCCGCAGTCCGGACGCCGCGTACGGAGCCGTCCGGTGCGCACAGGATGTCGGTGACGGCCGTGCCGGTGCGCAGCTCGGCTCCGGCCCGCCGGGCCGCCCGGACGACCTGGGCGGCGGCGAGGGAGGGCATCACCTGGCAGTCCTGCGGGTACAGCACACCGCCCGCGAGGTCGGGGGCCAAGTGCGGTTCCAGGTCGGCGAGTTGACCGACGTCGACCGTCTCGGCCTCGATACCCGCCGCCCGTTGCCCGGCGGCGAACCCGGCCAGCGCGGCCATGCCTTCCGCGTCGGAGGCGACGACGATCCCACCCTTCGCCTCGAACTCGACGGCACCGCCCAAGCCTGGTTCGGCGGCGAGGTCGTGCCAGAGGCGGGCGGAGAGCAGCGCGAGGTCCAGCTCGGGCCCCGGTTCCTTGTCGGAGACGAGCAGGTTGCCCTCACCGGCGCCGGTGGTGCCACCGGCCACCGCTCCCCGGTCGAGGACGAGGGTCGCTAGGCCCGCCCGGGCGAGGTAAAGGGCACATGCGGCACCCACCATTCCGGCGCCGATGACCACAACATCGCAGGTCAGTCGCTTACTCACGTCAGTACAATGTCACATGTTCCTATTCCCGCCAAGGGCGCCCAGGCTCGACTCGCGGCTGAGCGCGGCACCTCAAAATGAGAGTGAATACCTAAACATGAGAGTGCAAATGAGAGTGAATACGTCATAATGTTAGTGACGCAGATCACTCTCAGGAGGTGGACACATGCTGCCAAGGAGATTGGCGCTGGTCACAGCTCCGCAGGCGGATGAGGCGTTCGCATCGTGGGTGGATCGAATGGCCCGCGTGAACCGATGTCCGCCGGCCGAAGTCGCCGACTTGATGGGGCTCCGCCTCCGGGGGGTGTATGCGAACGCCCGGCCCCCTGCGCTCGGAGTGCAATGCGACGAGGCGGTCCGGCAAACCGTGTACGCGGCGACGGGTGTCCCTGGCGCCATGGTGGACAGGATGCACCTGTCGGTTTTCGAGGGTGGGCCGCTGAGCGTGGCGGCAGTGCTCTCCGCGGGCAAGGCACACTGGCCGCCGGCGGCCCGAGAGTGGGTGGAGGTGTACGGCAGCCGGGCCTGTCCGTGCTGCCTGCTGGTGTCGGGTGGGGTGTGGCGCCTGTGGTGGAAGCTGTCGTGTGCGGCGGTGTGCCCCGAGCATCAGGTGACGCTGCTGGATCGGTGTCCAGGGTGCGATTGGGTACTGCGATGGGGCGGGGACCGGCCTCGGATCGTGCCGGCGCGATGGGTCAGGCCTCCGACCTGCTGTGCGAATTCCATTCGAGGGAAACCGTGTCCCCAATGGCTGCCTGCGGTTCGTGTGAGCCAGGCAGACAAGCGGACAGTCCACGCGCAGCGGCGATGGCTGGACACCGCGTACAGCCGTTCCCGCCCCGCGCTGGGCGGCGTGAACGTGACGGCAGGAGAGTGGTTCGCGGCGTTCCGAGCATGTGTGATCTTGTTGCGGCTCGGACTGCCCCAGATCCTAAAGCGTCTGCCAAACGTGCCTGGCTGGTGCAGTCGCGCCCTCCTGGATGAACGCGTCGAACGCGATGTGCATCGGAACCAGTTCGGATGGGGTCCCGCTTCGGCCGGAGCCGCAGCTGCGTTTCTCACGGTGGTGACCCCTCTTCTGGCCGCCGCCGACATGGGGAAGTTGACTCGGCGGTTGGCACCGTTGGTGCGGACAGCGGTTGAAGAAGGCTGCTTGACAGCCCGGCCGTTGGCGCGACTCCCGGTGCCTGAGGTTTTCGCGGAGGCAGTGGCGGTGCAGGTGCCGATAGGACGTTCGGTCAGGAGTCCGCAGAGAGGAGGTGCTCTCGGTGAACGGTGATGCGAAAGCACCGGAGCCATCCGGTCGAGACATCGACATGGTGCGGGTGCGATACGTCGATTCCGAAGGGCACCAGCATCTGGTACGGCTGGAGGAGGCTGCTGACGTGCCGTTCGAGGACGGCAGGATGGTGCGGGCCATCCCGAGCCACCGGGACCAAGGGCACATGCCGGGCCAGTACTGGGTGGCGAAATGGGGTGACTTCGCCGACTACGAAAGCGTGCTGGAGTCGAAGTGGCTGACCCTGCTGGACTTCGACCCGCAAGTGACCGCATTCGTGACGCAGCCCTTGGAGTTCGACGCGATCGACGCCCGCGGGGTCTGGCAGCACACACCGGACGTCTTCGTACGCCGCCGTGACGGCAGCGTGCTGCTACTGGACGTGAAGAACCCCGAGCAGCGTGACGATCGGGAGGTGCTGCTGCAGGAGGAGCGCACCCGGCATGCGTGCGAGCGGCTGGACTGGGACTACTCGATGGTTTCGGAGCCGAGCGAGCAGCGCTGGGTGAACGTCGACCTGCTGTCCAGTGCCCGGCGCCCACTGCATCTTGGTGCGGACCTGGTACCACGTCTGCTCGAACTGGCCCGTGAACCAGTGGAGATCGGGGAGCTCATGCGGTTCATGGAGTACCCGGATCTGGCACGCGGAGTGCTGTATCACCTGATGTGGCATCAGCGGATCGTCACCGATCTGGATCGCCCGTTGCGGGAGACAACGCTGGTGAAGACCGCAATGGAGGCACAGCCATGACGTCTGACGGCTCGATGCGGCTGCAGCGTGGATCCAGATTGTGGCTGGACGACGAGGTGCACACGGTGACGGGGGTGACCGACGACGGTGTGCGACTGTGTTCGGAGGGCGGCTCGTGGACCGTGATCGCCGTGGGACACCTTGTCGCAGATCCGACCTTCCGTCCCTACGAAGGCGACTCAGATCGGTCAGGTGAGGACCCCGCTGAGCACGACACCCCGACAACCAAGCTGTGGATGGATGCCGCCGCCCTGTTCGACAAGCTGAGTGACGATCAGTTGAAGGAATTGCAGCGCGCCCAGGAGCACCTCCTGGAAATGACGACCGGTTTCCGCAGTGGAGATCCTGAGGAGGCGGCGCCCGGAGAACCCAGGCCGGAGTATGCCCCTGATGTGTCGCTGGCCCGGCGGGTGCAGAGCAAGGCGCGGGAGCTGGGGTACAGCGAGCAGCAGATTTGGCGGCGCCTGCGGAAATGGCGGGACGAGGGCCCATGGGGCCTGGTGGACCGGCGCAGCCATCGGCCGTCGGATCCCTTGGCTGGGGCGGACCAACGGTTGATCGATGCGATCGTCGCCCAGTACCACGTGACCGAGGCGGAAGACTCGACCGGCAGTCTGAACCGGCTGCGCCGCCGAGTGGAGCGCCGCCTGGCCGATGGCTACGGGCCGGGCACGGTGAAGATGCCGGCGCCCAAGACGTTCAACCGGTACGTCGCCGCTCTCCTGCCCGGCCGCTACACCACAGGGCTGGCCACGACGCGGCAGTCGGTGGCGAACCGACCGGGTGGCTACTACCGTCCGATCACCGCTGGCCGTCCCGGTGAACTGGTGATGATCGACACCAGCTGGCTGGACGTACGTGCCTATGACCCGGTCGAAGACCTCGTCATTTCGGTGGATCTGACCATCGCGATCGATGTGTGCACCCGCAGTCTGCTGGGATGGCGTCTGGTGCCCAAGGGGACGAAGGGCGTGGATGCGGGGCTGGTGATCGCAGACGCGATGATGCCGGAGCCGATGCGTCCAGGCTGGCCCGAGGGCCTGCGGCACCGAATACTGCGTCTGCCGTGCGAGCCGAAGCTCACGCAGGACGAGCGGTTCGCGGCCGCCGCGGCCCGCCCGGTGGTGTTTCCTGAGAGGATCGTGATCGACCACGGCAAGGCGTTCGCCTCTCAGGCGGTGAAGAACGTGTGCCGCCGCTACGGGATCACCATCCAGGACACCCGTAAGTACCGGCCCACCGACAAGCCTCAGGTCGAGGCCGCGTTCAAGACGATCAGAAGCCAGTTCTCCGAGCACATCGCCGGATACAAGGGCAACCACGTGGTGCACCGCGGCCAGGATGTGGACGCGACCGCCCGGTGGACGATCGAGGAACTGGAGGAGTTCTTCGCGGAGTACGTCGTCTCGATCTACCAGCGCCGCCGACACACAGGGCTGGTGCTGCCGGGGTTCCCGGAGATCAGCCTGTCGCCGAACGACGCCTACCGGCTCGCGGTGCACCGCTGCGGCTTCATCGCCGCCCCGCGCGATCCCAACCTGTTCCTGGAGCTGCTGCCGATCCACTGGTGCGGCATTCACAATCGCCGTATCCAGAAGGACCTCCTGTACTACAGCGCGCCCATCACGGGCACCTACAACGAGTCCAAGTCCCCCTACGCGCACGCCATGGGCGCCTGGCCCGTCCGCTATGACCCACGGGACATGACACAGGTCTACCTCCATGACCCCTACACGGGCGACTGGCACACGCTGCGCTGGACCCACGCGTTGACCGGGCTCGAGCCGTTCACGGACATCACCCTGCGTCAGGTCAAGCAGGAACTGCGTGAACGAGGCCGCGAGCCACAGGACCAGGAAGCCGTCCTGGACGCGTTGTTGGACCTGCAGAACCGCACGGACGCCGCCGAGGCGTCCACCGCCCGCTCCCGCAGGGCCCGGGCCCGGGACGCCGAGCGAGCCAGGGCGGCGGCGCGGGACAAAGCCCGCACCGAACTGGTCGATTCCGCCGCCGATGTCCCGGTCAAGGATTCCCATCTGCGGGCGGTGCCGCCACTGCCTGCGGACGACGAGGAAGAGGTCACGATCGACTTCGATGCCCTGCCGTCGTACGAAGTGTGGGGCGGTCGTCCAGAGAAGGACGACGCACCATGATGGCCCCGCGACCGGAGGAGTCCGAGAGCCTGCACCCTGGCCTGGCTGAACCGCGCACTCATGAGGACTGGTTCGACTACGTCTTCTACGAGCCACCACCACCACCCCACCTCCCCCCGTACGACATCTACTTGGCGATGGACAAAGAGGATCCTGAACGTCGTCGCCTGGACCACAGCCGCAACCAATATCACAGCGCCTTGGTCCTGGCCTGGACCCCTGCCGTTCGACACTTCGAATCAGAGATCACGGAACTGCTCGCTGCCAACGAGATGGCTCCGCCCGGCGCCCGGCTCGGACTACTCATCGACGGTCCGCCCACGGTCGGCAAGTCCACTCTGGTCAAGATGATCGGCCGGAAGTTCGAACAAGGTCTTCGCAGGGACTTCCCCGAACGGTTTGCGCCACGGTTGGGGGTCTATGTCCCTGTCGTATACATCTCCCTCACGGACCAGGTCACCCCCAAGCAGATCTCCCTCGCGATCGCCCGCTACCTGAGCGTCTCGACCAGCGGCACCAAGGACACTGTCGACGATCGTGTCCTGACCGCGATCACGGCGTGCGGTACACAGTTGCTCATCTTCGACGACCTGCATTTCCTGGACTGCTCCCACAAGGAGGGGCGGGCCTCCAATGACCACATCAAGTTCCTCGCCAACCACACCCCCTGCACGATCATCGGCACCGGCGTCGACCTGGAGGAGAGCCCTCTGCTCAGCGAGGGAGGTCCTAGCGGACCCGTGAAATCGAACACCCGCGTCAAGTCTCCGCCGAGTAGCGGCCCCAGGACCCAGACAGCCGGCCGGTTCAGCCGCCAGGAACTCGCGCCCTTCACCCTGGACAGCAAAACCGAAATCCTGTGGTGGGTCGGCGTCGTCCACTCCCTGGAGAACGCGCTGTGCTTGTACCGGCACGAAAAGAACAGCCTGACCCGTCGGCACTGGCGCTATCTTCACGCTCGCACCAACGGCAGCATCGCCGGCCTCCACGCCCTCCTCCGCCGCAGTGCCGTACGCGCCATCGCGCAGGGAACTGAGGCCGTCACGCGCGAGATCATGGACTCCATCGTCCTGTCGTACGCCCACGAACGTGCCTACGCCAAGGTCGTCGAACTGCAGTCACGCCAGTCCGCGAAGAGCAGGAGCAAGCTGAACAAGAAGCCGTCCGCAGCAGAGGGAAATGCCTAAGGAGACCAGAGAGCCTGGTGGCTCCTTACACAGGCGCACTGGCATGCTCTGCGCGTGCCCACGTCGTTGCGTCGTCTCGCGCTGGTGCCGGAGCCGTACCCCGGTGAGTCCCTGCTCAGCTGGGTCGACGCGCTCGCCGGGCTCAACCGGATCAGCCGTCTACAGGCCCTGCATCTCTCGTCCTTCGTCCGTGGCTCCGCGTACCGGCCCGGTGCGTACTTCGTCGCCTATCTGCCGACGGAGGTGATGGCCCGCGTGCAGGTCACCACTGGGCTCTCCGCCGGGCAGTTGCATCGGATAACCCTTATGCACTATGCCGATGGTGTTCTGCCGTCGCCGCCTTCTCCCACGCACCGACGGGGTATCGCCATCTGGCTGCACCGCCTGCAGCTCGCGCAGCCTATCCGTTCACGCGCGTGCCCGGCCTGTCTGCGGGAGAACGGTGGTCGCTGGCTGCTGCGCTGGCGTCTGATCTGGTCCTTCGCCTGTGTACGCCACCGCGTTTTCCTGCTCAGCGCCTGCCACGGTTGCGGCCAGGGTCTGCACGAGGTGCTTCGTGGTCCGGCAACCTCTGAGGTGTGTGGTCAGACCGACTGGCACCGTCCGGTATACGTCTGCCAGCGCTCCATCTGGCGCATGCGCCCTCCCCGACTGTCCGACGCGCATCTCCTTGAATGCCAGCGCCGTCTCGACGATGTTGTTGATCATCCCCACCGTCCGGGCAGTACAGACATCCTGCGGACACTGCACTTGGCGCTGGACGACGTCAGCCACTACAACGGCTGCGCCCCGTCACTGCCGGACACCGATGCCGTGCTCCATCAGCGGTGGCAGGGCCACAGCGATGTGTCGTGGTATCTGGACGATCCTCTGCTCACCGCGGCCCTCATCAAGATCGCCACGGTGGGTGGCCTCGCAGCCTCTCAAGAGGTCTACGCTCAGGTGAGCATGGCCTCGTGGTCGACCGACGGCTTCCCTCGGACCACCGACGTGTTGCCGGTCAACCGCTTCGGCGGATTGTGCCGCGCCACCGCCTGTCTGGCCTGGGTACCGCCCGGACAGGGCGTCGTAGTACATACAAAGAGAGGACCGTTGGTTCTGTGCCCCACGCACGTCGATGACGCCAAGTCGGGCAGTTACGGCTCCGTGCCACCTCCCATCGCCGAGTCCTTCGCCTCACGGCCGTGACTCACTGAAGTCCAATACGAATCGTCCTAGGTTGCTGTTCCGTCGACCAAAGGCACGGACGTCGGGTCGTCCGGCAGCACGGTGCGAGCGGCGATGCCTACGAAGGCGGAGAGCGTGGCAGGCGCCCCGCGTTCCAGCGTCCCCGCCGGCGGGAGATCGTAAAACTGCCCTTCGATCTCGTACACGGCGCGCACGACGCTGTTCTCCATCCTGTCGAGCCTGCCGCCTATCGTCCTCCGCCTCGCAGCGTCCTGGACGATCCCAGACATGTCTCGCAGCAGGCCGCGCGACGTGTCATTGTGTGAGGCGTCTGCGGGTGTGAGTAGTGCGGAGACACGTCGTTGGACGTGAACAGCCTCCTCGTCCTCTACAGGGATTGCCGGGATCTCCGGCACCCAGAACCCGCACACTTTGGCCCCCACTCGGCTCCTGCCGCGGCCGTGGCGCCCCAACGGCCGAGTGCAGTGCTCGCGTTGACCGGTACCGGTCGCCTCATGACGCCAGTAGAGCCTCAGATGGCAGCGCGGGCAGCGGTCCGCCAAGTACACCAGGTGATCCGCACACAAAAAGGTCCACTTCAACCGCCAGCTGAGCAACCACCGGCCGCCCGATGCCTGGAGGCACAGCGGACATGCCGCCGAGTGGTCACGCCGCAGCCACGGATTGCGCACATTCCATCTCCGCTCTATGTCGGAGGTGAACTGGGGTAGTGCCGTGCGAGCGTAGAAAGCGAACAGCATCCGCTCCACCTGCGCCGGACGCAACCCAGTCCGTCGGCACACTCCTCCCAGCTCTTCAGGACTCAGATGAATTTGCGGTGTGCTAAATGTCGCCGAACCCGGCAGTCCCAGTTCCTGCAGAGTCGCCGCACGCGACAGCCTCAAGGTCACCGCAAGCGTATCGACCCAGCTGAGGAACGACTCCCCGGCGAAGGGAGTCGGGACGACACCGAGCCGCCGGACTCGCTCCTGGTCAACCACGGTCCGTCATGTCTCCGCTCGTCCTCCTGGCCGCGCTCTCTCCAATGGGGTTCGCGGGATTCTCACCCTGTCGTGGCAGCCACGCCGGTCGAAAGTCCGGGTGGCTGGCGTAGGACAGCAGCAGGCACCGTACGGCGTACCTCAGTGCCTTCCCCTCTTTGGTTCGTGGATCGGTTTCCACACAGGCGTCCAGGATCAGCCGCTGGGCCTCGATCCCCAGCTCTCGCGGTTCATCGTTTCCCTCTCGGAAGCGCTGCTCTTGATCGCGGAGCCGGGCGTCGAGGAATCGGAGCCGTGGGTCGGTGGTCGTGATCGGTCCGGAGCGTTCCCGAGGACGTGTCCGGATGGTGAGCTGATCCGCATGCCGTGGACAGTAAGTGACTCCGCCAATGCGCCGTTCACCCTCGCACCGTGCCCTGCCGGAACCCATGTCTTGCAGCCATTGTGGTGACAGTGCCCGCCGAAGCGGTTCGCGGGCAGTTGGAATTCGCCATGGGGTACAAGGCGTAGCGGCCGTGGATGGCCCCAGTTCGGCCGTGCCTTCACCTGCTCTGCTACCTCGCGCTCCCCGCGCTGTCCGCCGAGCCGAGCCCGGCCTCGGTTGCGATTTTCATGGCGGCGGCCACGATCAATGGCCGAGGCTGCCAGCGGAAGCCGTCGGGTGCGTGATCGCTGTCCCATGCCTGGTGGACCACCTTGTCGGTGTGAGGAAGGCGCGCCGGACTCTCCGCGCCCCACACATCCTGCATCGAGCGGTACAACGCTTCGAAAATCTCCTGAACTTGTTCCTGCGGCAGGTCTTGGGAACCCTCCAGAAGGCGGTCGATCCGCTGCTGGCAGTCGAGAAGCCGGAGATCATGAACCGGCTTGGCATGCATTCGGCGGATGTCACGGCCGCACGGCCTACTCGGCTTGTAACGTCCCCAGCCCGGCGCGGGGCCGGGACAGATCCAGGACTGCGGAGTCCCAGGCCGCGGGGGATGAAGTCCGGCGTCACAAACGCGGCATTCCGAGATCAGGTAACGCCGGTGCTCGACGCATGCGAAGGACCAAGCCAGCCGCCATTTCAGGAGCCATCGGGCGCCGTTCTCCCTCAGGCATACCGGGCAGGCGTTGGAACGCTGGCGGAGCACCATCCGCTGCCAATATCTCCAGCTGGCCAGGGCGTCCTGTCCTTCCGCGTCTCGTTGCGGCAATGGATCCAGTGCCCCTCCTGCATAGCGAGCTAGCGTTATGCCCCACACCTGCTCCTCCGTCAGCCCGGTGGTGAGCCGAACCGATCGGACGACGGCGTCGCTGACGCGATAGCCGAAAGTGTCCGACGCCGCAGAGCCATTGCCCATGCCCGTCATCCGCAGTGCCATGGGCCGTGACACCTGGTTGAGTCGCGCGAGCGCGTCCACCCAGCTCAGCAGCGATTCACCGGAATACGGTTCGGGCACCAGTGCAAGCCTACGCAAGGGGCTTCGAACGTTCATGATCTCCATTCCGTGTTTCCCCCAGCGTGCACAACCGCTCCCGCAAAGCGGGGACTCCAACCGTTTGAGGCGAGTCGCCCATGGCAAATATCCGGCCCACTTTCGTCTTTTCGCGCACGTCGCAACGGTGGCAGCACTTTGCCCGGGGCCTGAAGCTGGCCGCTTGGAGCTGCATCGGGGATTTGCTGGACGGGTCGCGGGATGCATCCGGCGAGACAGTTACGCCTTCACTGGCGGTGACCGGGCCACAGCTGCCGTTGCCGTCCATGCCGACCGCAGACACATTCGTGCGGTCTAGGAAGAGGCCTTCCCTGAGCTCGTCCACCAGGCATCGAGCCCGTCCTGACTTCACCAGCGGCACACTGGTCACCGCCGTAGGCACGATCATCGAGCCTGAACACCCCGGGTCGGTCCCGAAGTTCGCTGCACTTCGGGCTCAGCGATCCAGGAGACGCGCCAAGAGGTGATCGGCGGCACGCTGGGCTCGTAGCGGCCATCGGCGTACCGCAAGGGCACGAGCGTCGCGGGCCCTTTCAGCAGCCGAGTGCCGTCCCGTGACGGTGACGGGGACATCGTCGCCGAGCGACATCAGCACGCCGTCGTAGGGGCAACTCGCCTCGCATCCTTCCAAGCGCTGGTCCACGGTTCCGGTGCTCAGGTGGTACAGGTGAGCACCGGTGTCGGCGATGCCTCTCGGCGCTGTGACCATGGTGAGGAACTGGTTGAGCTGCGCGGTGGCAGCGTTCGCGGAGAAGACGAAGACGTTCTCTTTCCGGCGCAGCGGATGGTCGGCTGGGAGGCCCCTGATGTAGGCGGGGTCGTCGAGCAGCCCGTCGCGTTCGGCGGGAACGTGGGCCGGGTCGTACTGGCCCAGGCATTCCATGCACGCGCGGCCGGGGGCAGCGACATGGGCGCGCCATTCGGCGCCATTCAGGCGCCCTCGGTGGGCATCGACCGCGATGCCGCCGTCCACAACGGGGATGAGGTGGGCGTAGGCGAGGAGGTTGAGGGCGGCGCGGGGCCAGGGTCTGTCGACGCAGGAGAAGAGCAGGTCGCAGTCTGCGGCGGCGGCGAAGCCGTCCGGCTCCACGACGCTCAACTCGTGCGTCGCGACACGGATGTTCGCGCCGGTTGCTGATCGCCGGGCTGCGCGTGCGGCGATGTCCACTTTGGCCCGGTGCAGTCGTACGTCACGGTCGGTGGCGTGGAGGAGCCGGTCGAGGTTGAGGGCCTCGACGGTGTCGAAGTCGAAGAAGCTCAGGTGTTGGAGACCGGTGCGGGCCAGGACCTCGACGATGAGCATGCCGACCGATCCGGTGCCGACGACGCCGACGTGAAGCCGCGCCAGGTCGTTCTGGGCGTCCTGTCCCCAGGCGGAGATGGTGCGCACCTGCCGGTCCGTGGCCTCGGGCGGGGGAATCAGGGTGTCGTTGAAGGTGACCGTGAAACGGTCGCCGACGACCCGTACGTTCTCCGCCTCCGTCGGGACATAGGTGCGTGGTGCGTGCCGCTGCCAGACGCGGGCGCCGTATCGTGCGTCCGCGCCGGCGAAGGTCATGCCGATCAGCGGCAGACCGGTGAGGGTGATGGTCTGGGCGGCGAAGGATGCCTCGGCCGCGTAGTCGACGTCGTTCAGGCGCTGCCAGCGGCGGCTGCGGGGATGGGCATGGATGAACCCCAGTCCGCAGCCGCGCTCGGCGGCGATGCCTGCGGCCCGCAGGAAGTACTCGCTGGTGAAGTCGACGGTGCCGTGCACGATCCGCTCGTCTTCCTCGGGTGGGACGAGGTCGACGATCAGAGCGGTCGTGCGGCGGGAGCCGGTACTCGGCCGCCACAGGACGAAGGTGCAGTCCTCCTGGCCGTCCGCGCGCCGCAGATGTCCGGTGAGGTGCTGCGCGACGCCGGTCGTCATCGCGACCGAGAAACGGGTGATCATGCCGGGGGCTCCAGTTGGGAGAAAAGGGTGCGCAGGTGCCGCAGGTAGCCCCGGACGGTGCGGTCGGCCGACCAGTTGGCGGCCGGACGGCTCCAGTACTCCCATTCCTCTCCGGCTCGGTCGAGCCAGGAGGCGTGTACGGCTCCGTGGGGGTGGCCGAGGCGCGGGCTGATGTGGGGGCCGGGCGGAGGGGACAACGGCCAGTCCTGCACGAGCGCCAGACCGATCTTGACGGTTTCCCCGGCCCTGGGGCCGACCTCGATGATGTAGTCGAAGAGGGCGAACTCGCCGCGCTGCTCGACGGTGTAGCCGGCCGCGGCCAGGCCCGCGAGCATGCCCGCGGGCCCGGCTTCCGGCAGGGTCGTGGTCACGAGGTCGGTGTGGGGCCGGTGAACACCGATACGAACGTCTCGCGTTCGTGCACGGTGATCTCCTGGTCGCCTTGGTCCTTGAACGACTCCCGGTGCCGGCCCTTGACCCGGACCAGGTAGTGCGTGGTCGGGTCGATCCCGGCCAGCTGCAGGATCGCGTTCGGGGTCGTGTGCCGAGGCACGCCCGAGACAAGCTCTTCGTCGACGATGACCGTCACCGTCTTGTGTGCGGCGTCTGCGTGCCGCGTGTCCGTCGTCGTCATGACAACCGTCTCCCTTCCCCGGCCCGCCACAGCGGGCCGGGATACGTGAAAGGCGGGCCCGGAAGCCCGCCTACCTGCTCTTCTTCGAGCCGCGCGACGCGCGCTCGTTCACCGTCGTCGACGGGTGCCTGCGCACCGTCGCCTGCTTGACGAAGCGGCCCGTGATCGCACTGCGACCGCGCTTGCCGCCCAACCCGCTGGCCTTGCTCGACTTCCCGGGCATGGCCCACCTCCTGTCTCAGGGGCCTCGGTGGCCTCTGTGCACTCCCTGAAGTTCAGCACGGGACGACCCGGTGAGGCAACATTTTTTGAATGACAGTTAACCTGTCATACATCTGCACAAGAGAGGCCGCCCGGGCGGTGGGCGGCCTCTCGAGGGGACTGCGGAACCCTACGGTGTCGGTGTGGGGTCCGCGATGATGCCGAGATTGATCAGCCGGTAGTTCATGGCCATCTCGCTCAGGTCGAAGTACCTGGCCATGAGGTGAACCAATTGCTTGGCCGTGCGGAATTCAGCCTCCCGTGCCGCGCGGCGCACCATGGCCTCGGGCGCCAGCAGGGCAGCCGCGAACCGGTTGGCCTCCATCTCCTCACGGTCCGTAGCCATGCTCGACACCGTGTCGCGGAAGTTGACACGGGTGTCGGTGTCCAGGATCAGCGGGCGGCCTCGGTGCAGCTTCAGATGCCCGAGTTCATGGGCCACCGTGAAACGCTGCCGGTTCTCGTGGTGCTTCTGGTTCACTCCGATGACCTGCTCGTCTCCCCGGCGCATCAGCATGCCGGAGACGTCGTCCGGCATGTCCTGCGGTACGACCAGCACTCCGAGCTTTTTCGCGATCAGCCGCGGATCGATGGGCGCCTCGTCGATCTCGAACTGCGCCAACAGCGCCTTGGCCGCCGCGTCAGACCTGGCCATTGCGCGCCCTCCGTTCAACCACCGACGTCCAGGAAGCCACCGTGTCGGCGAGATAGTCCGGCAGCTCGCCTTCATGGCCGGGTTCCTGCAGCCCGGGCAGGAGGTCGGCCGGCTTCACCCCAAGTGCTGAGGCAAGGCGCACCAGCCGATAGGGCGGAGGGGCCTGCGCGCCGGACTCGATGTTCGTGATGGAACCTCTCGTCAGCCCCGCCTTCCGGGCCAGCAACTCTTGCGTCAGCTTGGCCTGCGCCCTCGCTACGCGCACCCGCCGTCCGATCTCGGCATTGAAATTCCGCTCAACATCGTCCACGCCACTCCCCACAATGACAGCCACACTGACATTCCAACTTAGTCCACCCTCACCAAGACCACCACAGCGGCTCCCCGGCAACTACACGAGCGACAAGTGGCCAGGAAATTTGGATCAGCCTTGGGGCGCGCACGGCGAGCGACACCTACGGCGGATTCGGCCTCGAAGGCGCCGCACTCGCCCGTTCCCAACCAAACCGCGCCGAAAAACCAGGGCCTGATGGAACCGCCGACCTGTATAACAGCGCGCCCGTACTCACCGCCCTGTACCTCTACCCGGATGCGTTCCCCGGACCCGACCAGGGCAATGAGGCCACGGATACATGGCGGATGACGGTGGACTTGTTCGACGCCCGGCGCCGAGGGCCCCGTACGGAGCGGCAGCGCCGGGCCGTCAGCGGGGGTCGGTGTAGCCGGGCAGGCCGAGCGGAACGGGGACCAAGGCACGGGAGTGGTCCGGGGCTTCGGCGAGATAGAGGCGGAAGTGCTCGCCGTCCTGGGGGCGAAAGACGACTTTCGTGCCGGCAGCCCGTCCGGCTTTGAGTGCTGCGATGGCCTGCTGACCGTTGTCCGCAATGACTCGGGCGTGGAACACATGGACAGAGCCGATGTCCAAGGTGCGGCCGCCGATGGTGAATTCGAAGCCTTTGCCTCCGAAGCGCAGGCATTGGGGCTGCGGGCCGAGGGCGGTTCGGAGTTCGGGGGAATCGAGGCCGTTGAGGGTGGCGGTGACCGTGTGCGCCGACCGGTCGGCCACGCAGCGTCCCTCGATGAGCAGACGTGCGATCCGGAGGTCGATGCGCTCGGCGCCGCTGTAGACGAGCGGCGCGGGGAAGTAGGCCTCGCAGTGGCGCTGCACGACCTCCAGGTCCGAGAGGTACGACAGCAGCTTCTCGACCTCGGTGCTGTCCTCCTCGGTGCCTCTGGTGGACAGCTTCCCGGAGCCAACCTCGGTGCCGTTGACGCTGACGCGAAGCGAACCGCCGCGCAGGATGCGCTGGTACAGCCGCAGCACTCTCGTGGCCTCGGCGGGATCTCGGCCGGTGAGGTCGAAGGAGTACCGCACCATCCCCTCGGTGCGCTGGTCGAACGGGACGAGCATCTGCAGCCGGGCGCCGAGGATGTCGGCTTCGACGGACGCTCCCAGTTCTCCCGAGCGGTGTGCGATCAGGCGTCCGGCGTACCGCCCGGTCGGCACACCTTCCGGGTCCAGGAACTCGACCTCGGCGGCGGCGGACGGAACGGCGTCTGGAACGGGTTCCCAGGTCACTCGGACGTCACTCACCGTCTTCGACAGCCACTCCGGGCCGTCGACCGTCAGGCTGGCCACCCCTTCAGGGGGCAGTTCGACTTCCTCGGCAGTCCCGTATCCCAGGGACCGGGTGAAAGCTGCGGTCAGTCCGGCGTCCATGGCCTCGGGGCGTGTCTTCAGACTCAGCCGGACGGGACTGACCTCGTGCGCGAGCGCGTGCTGGGCACGCAGTGTCCGGATGACGGTGTCACCCCGGCGCTGGAAGTCCCAGGTCCAGTCGGGGTCGATGTTGTCCGCCCGGTTGCCGAGGGCCCGGACACGCTCGATCAGGTCGTCCCCGTCCACCAGAAGTGCCTGTTCGCGGCCGAAGTCCCTGGCCGCCTCCCGCGCCTGATCGCGAGTGAACGTGGCTTCCAGGGAGGAGTGGACGGCGAAGGCGTCATCGAGTGCCGGTCGGTCCATCACGGACACCTTCACCGTCCGGCCGACGGCGAGCCTGTCGACGAAGGAGCGCTCCGACCCGGTGAGCGTGCAGGGGACCACCAAGGTCCACTCCACCGGATCATGCTGCATGGCCCGCAGGAACGACTTCTTGATCGCGGTGCGGCGCCCCCGGTAGGAGCCGGGAAAGCCGTCAGGGTGGTACTTCAGCTGAAAGATCCGCAGCCCGGCATCGGTGCTGACGCGAACGTCGATCCCCTGGTCACCACCACGTCCGTTCATGGCGATCGCCCTGCCGTCGTACATGCGGTGGAGCAACGCCTCCACATGCCGGTCGAAAGCGACCTGCCCGATGCGGTCCCACTCGATGACCCCTCGCAGTGAACGTTGAGTGATTCTCACCGAAAGCTGAGTGCCGGATTGCGCAGTGTTGAAGCAGTGTCATCCGGTGAGGTTTTGCCGGCCGTTTCAGCACTGCTGGTGGGGGTGTTGGCAGATGCGCAACTACTGCATATGGAACAACGACATCAAGCAGGGCATCCTGGGCTTACCGGCCTTACTCGATCGCGCCGCTCGTACTGTCGGTCCGGCTGGGGAGGGGACAATATGGACGCCGACGACCGTACGGGCCCCAGTTACTGGGTCGCCACTTCGCTTAAGCAGTTCGACCAGCTGGCTCGCGGGATGCTGAGGGCCGCCCGCAGCGCGGCCCGGGAGTTGCGGCGGGACCCGCCAGACCCGGACCGGCGGACCGAGGCTCTTGGCCTCCTGGCCGGACAGACACAGGCGATGTTAGGCCATGACCGGCCAGCCCACCCACCGGTCGGGGCCGCAGCGCAGAGTGCCTTCGTTTGCACCTCTCTCCAACTCGCCGTGCATGCGCTGGCACACCGATGGTCAGAGACTGACCTCGGTCTGGCAGGTCAGGCCGAGGTACCGCATCTTGGTGAGCGCCAGACGGCCGACGCCTTCGACGTTCTCGGGCGGCTGATGCTCCCGCACGCCTCACCCGAGGGATGGACCGCTGCCGTCTTCACCGACCTGGCCCGCGGCGACGAGGCGTGGGAGGCGGCGGTCAAGCTGGGCAAGTACATCCTGCACCCGACTTTCCTGGCCCTCGCCGACGACGCGACCCGTGTCGTCGGCGAGGCCGTGCACCACATCCATGTGGACCGCCTGCAGGCTCTGGTCGACTCGGTGCGACACTTCGCGTGCGCCGCTGTCCCACCCCCTCCGGCGATGCCATGGGTAGTGAGGGCGCCCGATGGGGAACCGGAGCCCGATGTGCCGGTGATGAAACCATGGGTAGTGAGGGCGCCCGATGGGGAACCGGAGCCCGATGTGCCGGTACGCGTGGCACTAGCGGACTTCGCGGGCGGGGACGAAACGGTGAATCAAAAAGTGCGCCTCGCGGTCGAGTCCGACGATATGAGCATCGACGACCCTCATCTGCGTGACCGCGGTCCGATCGGCCTCTGACCGGGACCGCTGGGCTGCACTCGGGACGCGTTCCTTTCTAGGCCCCCGCGGACAGGCGCTCAATGTTCGATGAGAATGCTCAACCTTCGCTGCGAGGGGTCACTCGATCGCCATTCTGTGCACCTCCTGTATGACCCGCATCCTGGGGGCACCGACGGAACTCGCTGGTCAGGGCTTATACAGGGGTCGATAGAGATCGTTTCCCACGCTGGACTGCCGGATTTCCCGCGTCCCAGGCCAGAGGTACAGCCACGGACGCCGACGGGTCCCTACTCTGTCGCAGCGAAGGTTGAACGGGGAAGACTATTGATTTCCGTCGCGTGGGCGAGCGGCGAGGATCGCGACATCGTCCTCGTACGCACCGTTCGCCAGGCGGGCCATGAGCGTGTCGATCATGTCGTCGAGGGGGCTGTCTGCTGGCAGGTTCACGGTCTCAAGCGTCTGCACAGAGGTGTCGATGTCTGTGTCGCGTCGTTCAACCAGGCCGTCGGTGTAGAGCAGCAGTGTGGTGCCGCGGTCCATTCGTACGGTGAGTGGTTCGTAGCCGCCGAGTCCGGTGCCGATGGGTGGGCCGGCCGGGAGCCACAGGACCTTGATGCTGCCGTCCGGCTGCACGGCGGCGGGTGGCAGATGCCCGGCGCTGGCCATCGTGCAGGTGCCCGCACCGGGATCCATGACCGCGAGCAGACAGGTGGCGAGGCGGTCAAGGCCGAGGTGCGCTACCTGGCGGTCGAACTCGCCGAGGATCTTGTCGACGCCCGCGCCGGAAGCGGCGATGGTGCGGAGCAGGGAGCGGTACTGGCTCATGGCGACAGCGGCCCGGAAGCCGTGGCCCATCACATCGCCCATGACCAGCAAGGTGCGGGAGTCCGGCAGGGGAATCGAGTCGTACCAGTCCCCGCCGACGAGGACGCTGCGGCCGGAGGGGAGGTAGCGGGCGGCCACTTCCACAGCGGGGTGGGGGGTGCGGGGCTCGGACAGCAGGGCCCGCTGGAGTTCCAGCGCCATGGTGTGTTCGTAGCTGTAGCGGCGCGCGCTGTCGATCGAGAGGGCGGCCCGGCCGGCCAGCGCCTGGAGTGTGGCGAGGTCGTTGTCGTCAAAGGGCCGCGATGCGCCGGCCCGGCCCAGAATGACGACGCCGACCGGGCGGCCTGCCGTGATCAGCGGGGTGATGAGAAGCGAGTGGATGCCGGCCGCACGGAAGAGCCTGGTCCGTTCGGGGGTCACGGTCACCTTCTGGAACAGCTCGTCCGAGGCCAGGTTGCCCAGCCACGGCCGCCCGCTGTCCAGGCAATGCCGGGTTGCGACGCCACGGGGAACGTCGACGTATGGTCCTGGTCCGCCCATCTGGTGCAGCACCCATTCCATCCCGGGGAGCGCGGAGCCCCCCGCCTTGCGCAGCCTCAGGAGACCGGGAGGCGGCGGGGGAGCACCGGTGAAGTCGTCTTCGACGATTCCCACCACGGCCATGTCGGCGAGCGAGGGGGCCAGGAAGTCGACCAGCTCCTGGCACGTGGTTTCGATGTCGAGTGTCGTGCCGACGCACGCGGCCGCGGCGTCCAGCAGAGCAAGCCGCTGATGTGCGGTCTCCAGATCGGTCACATAACGGCGGAGATTGCTGATCTCCACGCCGATCCCGCACAGCCGCGCGTCCTGTCCCGGTAGATCCACCCGGTGGTAGACCGCTCGCCAGAGCCTCTGCCCCAGTGGCGAAGCGACCTCTGTCGTTCCTGCGATGGTTGCCTCCCGGGGTTGCCCGTCTGCGAGCACGTCGACCAGGACGTCGTCCGGGCTCTGAAGGTCCGGCAGCACCTCTTCCAGAGTTCGCCCCAGGAACGCGGTGGCGGGCACGCCGCTGACCTGGACCCATGCCGGGTTGACGTACAGATGGCGCAACTGTGCGTCGAGAACGACGATGGGGGCCAAGGTCCCCTCTACAAGCTGACGCGCCGGAAGGCCATCACCCTCCGGAAGAGGCCACTGCGGCATGGGGCCCTCACCGTTCACAAGTTCCCTCTCACTGTCTTCACCGGAGCCAATGCATACCCCGTCAGTGAAGTGACCTCTCGCATTGAGGCTGGGCGCATGACCTAATCGGTTTCGGCCGGAACGAACCCCACCAGCGTTCCGAACCGGCACGCGCCCACGACAGGGCAGACAGAAGCACCCTCGGCGCACGCCCGGGGATTTACCACGCCCCCGCGCGCACGGGAGGTCCACTGGACTGCTGACCTGCGCTTGACCATCGGTAAGTAGAACGATCAGTGCCCAGCCTTTGCTGAGAATCGCTCAGCCTTCACTGCGAGAGGTCACCTTGAGTCCTTTGGCCTCGCGAACGAATTACGTGAAATGCGGCAGGGTGATCATGTAGCCGGGCTTCGTTGGGTGGGTGTCCGGCAGCTGGCTTCGCACCTCACTGGCAAGGCGCGAACGCGTTCTCCAGCCAGGCGGAGGAGAAGCTTGTGAATGCGGAAATTCAGCTTGATGACCTAGGGGATATTGAAGGACTCTCTGATAGCCGAGGAGGGTTTCGCTGGTCCCTCCGGAGGATTTTCAATTAGGCGTTTGGCCCTTGAGGAGAAGAGGGCAATGGCGCGGGAGCGCCGAGTCCCGCCAGCGCTTCGGCCGCCTGCACGCGGTCATAGTTGGCCAGGGTGGTGTTGCGGGCAAGGGCGTGCAAGAGGTCGGCGGCGCGCGAGTCCCCGCGGTCAGCCAGCGCTATGGCCGCCCGCACGCGGTCGCCGGCGCCGAGGCGGGTGTCGCGGGCGAGAGTGTCCAAGAGGTTGGCAGCGCGCGGATCCCCGAGTTCGGCCAACGCCATGGCCGCCGGCATGCGGTCATAGCCGGCTTCCGTGGTGTCCTCGGCGACGGCGTGCAGGAGGTCGGCACCACGCGAGTCACCGAGCCCAGCCAACGCTATGGCCGCCCGCACACGGACAAGCCCGGCCTGGGCGAGGACATGGAGGAGGTCGGCGCCGCGTGAGTCGCCGAGCCCGGCCAGCGCGACGGCCGTCGCCACACGTTGATAGCTGGCCTCGGTGGTGTCGTGGCCAAGGGTGTACAAGAGGTCGGCGGCACGCGGGTCCCGATGGTCAACAAGCGCTATGGCCGCCCGCACGCGGTCGCCGCTGGTGAGGGTGGTGTCGTGGGCAAGGGCGTACAGGAGCTCGGCAGCACGCGGGTCGCCATGGTTGGCCAGCGCCTCGGCCGCCTGCACGCGTTCATACGTTCGCACGCGCTCATGGGCGGCCAAGGCGGTGCCGTCAGCGAGGGCGTATAGGAAGTCGGCGCCGCGTGAGTCCCCGAGCCCAGCCAGCGCGTCGGCCATCCTCACACGTTTATGGCTTTCCTGGGTGAACTCGCGGGCCAGCGCGTACAGGCCGTCGGCAGTTGTGTGGAGGACGTTGTCGGGGAGATCGGTACCCAAGCGGTTAAGGGTGACGATGAACTCCCAGCCCGGGAGCCCGCCTCGGGTCAGGCGGCCGAGGTATTTAGCACCTGAGGCGCGGCCGCGGTGGTGTGCGGCATCGAGGAGGAAGCCGACGTAGGAGGGGTCTGGATCAGGAGGTGCCCAATACCTGCGCCCCCACACCCGCCACGTAATGCCGTCGGGCCACGGTGGCCGGGGCCACTGCTGTCTGCGGGGCCAGTATCTCCGCGGCTGGTGGAACACATCGCGTACGGCTCGGGTGCCGGTGTGCGGGTCGTCCACGAGGTTGTGTGTGGCATCCGTGAGGTGGCGGGCGGCGAGGTGCTCCAGGAGGGTGTGGTGGAGGAAGACGAGGTCGTTGCCCTGTGGGGTGAGCAGGCCGCTGCGGCGTAGGCAGGCATCCAGGAAAGCGCGCCAGTCCGTGACGAGTACGTTCTTGGGACATCGGGCCACATTCCGGGACTGAACGATGGTGAGCGCCGGGAGAGTGTTTCCGGCATGGCGTTCGGCGGCGACGCAGTCGATGAGGTCCTGGAGGTGTTCCAGTACTTTTCGGGCGGGCGCGATGGCGTCGGATGCGTAGCCCTCCAGCCCGGGGTATTGGGCGTTCGGAGCGGCGGAGGGGTTCTGGCGCTTGCCCAAAAGGATGATGAAGTCGCGGTAGATCTGTCCGCGACTGGCGGGCAGGGGCTGGTCTGGTGCGGCGGCGTGGAGTTGGCAGAGCATCGCGGTCATCAGCGGAATGCGGGCGAGGTCGGCCAGCCGACTGCTGTCCAGTGTCTGGACGAAGCGCCGCGCGGCACCCTCGGGATCCGGCAGGGGAATGACTCGGAACCAGCCATGGACGACGGTCTCCAGGTCGTCGTGGTCGAAGGGTTGCAAGTCGTAGCGGGGCACTCCGGTACCGAGGGTGTCGAGTTCGCCGTCGGGCAGGGGGCGGGTGGCGATGACGAACTGGTACAGGTGGGCGTGCTCCCCGGTTGTCGCCACGGCGATCTTGTGAAGAATCTTGTTGCGCTGGGCCGGGTCTGCGACCTCGTCCAGGCCGTCGAGGAGCACCAGCCAGCGGGCGCCCGGCCGCGGAGGGCTACGGAAGAACGCCTTGGGGAGCTCTTCCACCAGGCCGAGGTCCGAGGCGGCGACCGTGAGTGCGTCGGTCAGGGTGCGCTGGGCCAGGGCCGCCGCGTGGACCATGACCGGCAGTAGGTCTTCGCTGTGGCCGTCCTGCCAGCGTTTGACGCCGTTGGCGAGGCGGGTGCGCAGCAGGCTGGACTTGCCGCCGCCAGGTCCGGAGAGGATCACGCAGGTCGGTGGGTCGGTCAAGACGCTGTCGGCCGGCCCGGCTCCCGTGACACGGGCTTCGTAGGCGTCGAGTCGGCTGATCTGTTGGCGCAGGTAGACGGCGGCCAGCGGCGGTGTCGTGCCGGGCACGACGCCGGCATAGGGCTGCTGGATGGCGGTGCGGTAGGCCGCGGCCAAGTAGGCGGACAGGTGTCGGGCGGCTGGGCTGGCGTGTTCGAGCTGTAAGTCGATGCCGAAGTCGAGGAGGGTGTCGCGGAAGCCGGGCAAGTCCGCAAGGGTGGCTATGGGAACCGCGCCGAGGACGCTGGCGTCTTCCGCGATGTTCCGGTCGGTGGCCAAGACCCCGACCAGGAGAGACTCGCAGAACATGGCGGCGCCCGAAACGCCTGACCAGCCGGAAGAGATCTTGCCGTCCTTACTCCGCAACCGGCGGGCCACAATGCCCTTGTCGACGTGCACGGTCAGCAGGCCCGACTTGAGCGCCTGAAGGGTGTCCACGTGGCCGCGCACGGGCATGGTGTCGCGCTGCTTGTCCGGGCGCTTCTCCGCGTCCGGGAAGCCCAGCCCCTCGCAGGGAATCCGGTCCATCCCAGTGACCTGCCCGAAGCGGACCGCGCCTACGAACGGACCAGCCCCGCCTGGCAGGTCGTCGATCACCAGCAGCGCGGCATCCCGCTCTGGGAATGCCTCGATGTCAACCGTCTCGTATGGCCAGGACAACGTCGCCGCCAGCCAACCAGCGCGCTGCGGCACTTCCAGGGGCCGCACCTCGACCCTGGCCCCGCGTGCCAGGCCACGCACGAGGTGGTAGGACGTCAAGACCAGGCAGTCGGCGAGCAGGTATCCGCTGCCGAATCGCTTGACGCCTGGAACCCACACCTCGACGACCCGCGCCTGGTCCATCCCCTACCCCTTCCCCCCTGGCCCGCGGGCTCTGCGGTCAGGCCGGCCGCTCTTCTTCCTCGGAACTGATGAGCGCGTCCGTGCCGGTGTCGTCGACAGGCTGCAACGTGAGCTTGATGCGGTGAACTGCGTCAGAACTCACAGCTCCGCGAGCCTCGGCGGACCAGGGCAGCACGAAGACCTTTGTCTTGGCCTCGCCCTCCTTGCGGACCTCGACGGTGAACTCCAGCTCCACCGGCCCGGTTCGAAACTGCAGCGTCTTACCGATGCCGTCGTCCATGGCCTCCTGCAGCTGCGCACGGATCGCGCTGACCGCCTCGCCCAGTTCCGCCCACGGTTCCGCCACCTCATCACCCCAAGCCGCCTGCTCTGTCCAGTTTTTACCGTAGAACAACCGCGATCAGTGCACCGCCCCAACGGCCAAAACCCCGCCCGCATGCTGCATCAACCGTCCCCGGCCGCGTCCCGTGGTCTCGTTCAGATTTCGTGGTCCACACCGTTCCCTGGGCGCACGCAGCGACCGACGGCCGGGCGCTCTCACCGGAACGACCACAGGGGGGACGTCGCCGGTACCCTTCCGGGGTGACCCAGCCCCCCGTACCGGACGAGCGGCGGCCCGCGAGCGGCGGGTCCAAGGCCGCTGCCCGCAACCGGGCCGCCCTGATCGCCGCTGCCCGGGAGATCTACGCACAGGAGGGTCTGGACGCTCCGTTGTCCGCGATAGCACGCCAGGCAGGCGTCGGGCAGGGCGTCCTCTACCGGCACTTTCCCAACCGTGACGCCGTGGCCGGTGCGGTGCTGGAGGAGAACGTACGGCAGATCGAGCAGGCGGCCGCGGCCCCGGACGCGACCTCCGCGAGTGTTCTCGGTGTGCTGACCTGGCATCTGGCGGAGTCGGCGGCTTTCATCGGCCTCTTGTCCGTTGAGGCGACGGGCCGCAGCTCCAAGAACCTCGCGCACTCACTGGTCCTGTCCGAGCGGGTGGAAAGAGCCCTGGACGGGCACCTGCCGGACGGTGGCCTGCTGCGGGAGATGAGCGACCTCACGCTCGCCGTCGCCATGGTCTCCGGCGCCGTCGCCGGCCACAGCCGCGAGGAACGGCAACGCCGGGCGCTGGCGGCCTGGCGGCTGCTCGGCGTCACGGTGGGGCCGGTGCGCCCCTTCGAGGAGTGAACAGGCGACGGGTTTCAGCCGCCGTTGGACTGCCGGACGCCCTTCGCCAGCGCGTCGAAGGTGTACAGGTATCCTCCGGCCGGTCCGCTGACGGTCATGTAGGCCGTCCGTGAGCCGGGCCTGATCGCGACGTTCGTCGCCGATTCGAGACCCACGGCGCGGCCGGGCACCTCGACGGTCGCCAGGCGCTCACCGAACTTGCTGTACACGATCATCGCGGGCCGGCCGTGCAATGCCTGATAGAGATTGCCGTCCGCGTCCACCGCGATGGAGTCGGTCTGGGCGATCCCACCGTCGACGCGGAGGGCGGTGTGCCGGGAGGTCACCTTCCCGTTTCCGTCGAGGCGGAGGTAGGAGACCCGGTTCTGGGTGAGCTCGCTGATCCACAGCCCGCGGTAGTCCACGTCGAACGAGATTCCGTTCGTCGCGGCCAGCTGCCCGGCCAGGACGGTGGCCCTCTCGCCGTCGCGGTCGATCCGCACCACGCGGGCCTGTTCCTCGCCCTCGGACAGGCCACGTGAGTCGCTGAGGTAGAGGTTGCCCTCCTTGTCGAAGGCGATGTCGTCGGGGTTCATCGGAGCTCCGTCGACATCGCCGGAGAAGAAGGTCTGCGGATCGCTGCCGTCCGGGGCCAGGCTCACCACCTCACCGTGGGCGTAATCGGTCAGATAGAGCCGTCCGTCGTACGGGCTGAACTGCGCGGAGGTGTAGGCCCCCCGGTCATCGGTGTGGAACACCCGCGAGGTCTTCTTCGCGAGGTCGACGCTCATCACCTTCGGCTCGCCCGCGGGCGCGGTGACGTCGACGACGAGCAGTCTGCCGTCCTTGCCGAAGGTCGGACCCTCCAGCAGGGTCATCCCGGTCTCTTCGTGCACCGTCGTCAGCTGCATGACCTTCTGGGCCGTGATGGTCCTGGCCGTACCGGGGGAAGCCTCGCTGCTGCCGGGGCCAGATGTCTCTGTACCGCATCCGGTCAGGGTCAGGGTGCCGATCGTGGCGAGTACGGCAATGCGCCTGATCGTGAGTTGTCGCATGGGGGGATCGCTCTTCCTGTCGATGGACGAGGGCCAGGTGCGGGGCCGGTGTGGGGGAGGCTCCTGCGCCGGGGACAACGCCTTCCGGCCGGACAGTGCGCCCCCTGACCCCAACCGGACACCACTGTCCGGTAGTTGCTACGGTAACGGCAAGTCGCCTCGCCTCGACTGCGGGGCGGCCTGCACATCAGCACGCCCACAGGATCGAGGCCCCCCACGTGACGATTCCTCACGCCCCGACCCGCGCCGAACTCATCGCTCTGAGGCAGCGTTACCGCCTCGAACGCGAGCGGCGCGTACAGCCCGACGGTGCCGGCCAATACCGCGCCACCGACGCCGAGTTCAGCTACTACGCGGCCGACCCGTACACAGAAGTGGCCGAACGGGAGCCGGTGCACGACACCGTCGACGTCGCCGTGATCGGCGGTGGATTCGGCGGCATCCTCGCTGGTGCCCGCATGCGGCAGGAAGGCGTGGAGCGCATCCGCATCATCGACAAGGGAGGCGACTTCGGAGGCACCTGGTACTGGAACCGGTACCCGGGCATCCACTGCGACATCGAGTCGCACGTCTACCTGCCGATGCTCGACGAAACCGGGTACGTACCGGAGTGGAAGTACTCCCCCGGCGAGGAGATCCGCCGCCACGCGGTACGGATCGCACGGAAGTTCAACCTCTACGAAGACGCCCTGTTCTCCACCTCGGTCACCTCATTGACCTGGGACGAGGCATCCGAGACGTGGATCGTGGCCACCGACCGCGGCGACGTGTTCCGAGCCACGTACGTCGTCACCGCGACCGGCACCCTCTCGGAACCGAAGCTCCCCGGGATACCTGGCATCGAGGACTTCAAGGGGCACACGTTCCACACGTCGCGATGGGACTACGCCTACACCGGCGGCACCCCGGACGGCGGCATGACCGGCCTCGCGCACAAGCGGGTGGGCATCGTCGGCACCGGTGCCACCGGAATCCAGGTCGTTCCGATGCTGGCCGAGGACGCCGGACATGTCTACGTCTTCCAGCGCACCCCCTCCACCGTCGACGTGCGCGCCAACCGACGCACCACCGCGGACGATGTCGGCGCCGGCCGCGACGGCTGGGCACGCGAGCGTCGCGAGAACTACCTCCGCATCGTCTCCGGCGAGCCGGTCGAGGAGGACCTCGTGGCGGACCAGTGGACGAGGTCGGCGGGCCTCCTGGAGAAGCTCCTGCCGAGCTTCCGCCGACACGGCGACCGGACGGCGTTCGAAGCCGCCTACGAGATCGCCGACGCCGCCAAGATGAACGAGCTCCGCGCCCGCGTCGAGGAGACCGTCACCGACCCGGACACGGCCGCCAAGCTCACACCCTGGTACCGGTACGCCTGCAAGCGCCCCACGTTCTCCGACAAGTACTACCCGGCCTTCAACCGCGCCAACGTCACCCTGGTCGACACCGCGGACACCCACGGCATCGAGCGCATCACCGAACACGGCGTCGTGGTCGCAGGCACCTCGTACGAGCTCGACTGCCTGATCTTCGCCACCGGATTCTCCGCCGGGACCTCCGGCATCAGCTCCGGCAACCTGCCCGTCCACGGCCGAGGCGGCACCCAACTGCTGCACGCCCGGGCACAACAGGGTCCGCGTACTCTGCACGGCTTCACCAGCAACGGCTTCCCGAACCTGATCCAGATGGGATCCCTGCACAACGCCAGCAGCGTCAACTTCACGCACATCCTTGACGAGCAAGCCGTTCACGCCGCTGCGCTGGTCGCGGCTGCCGAAGCCAAGAGCGCCCTCGTCGAGCCGTCCCGCGCATCAGAGGACGCCTGGATCGCCGCCCTCGCCGAGGGTGCCCCCGACCACGAGTGGTTCCACGCCGAATGCACTCCCGGCTACTACAACCGGGAAGGACGCGGCCGGCCCAACGGCCCGACCGCCTACCCCCACGGCGCAGTCGCCTTCCACGAACTCCTCCAGCGATGGCGCGAAGGGGCCGTGACCGAGATCCTCCAGACCAGGACATCCCCCCAGCCCAGGTAAAACGTCGCTCGCCGACCGCGGGCATCCCTGTGGGGGGCGGATACCTCCCACAGGGCAGGGCGCCATGCTCCCCGTGCGTCGGAACGGGCGAATACAGCGATGCAGTCACCGTGGCCGTCGGCCGGCGGGCGCCCCGGCAGCGGCAACAGCCCGCCCTCGCCGGTCAGTTGATGGCCGCACCTTGGGCACGGCTCACCAACTCGTCGATCAGCAGGTCGTCCGCTGCTTTCGACGGCATCGACTCGACCGGTTTCGGGTCTTGGGCCCGGATTCCGAATCATCTCTTGGCCTGGGCCTTCAACGGGCTTGCCCCTCACACCGACGTCAGGTTTTAGCGTAGGGAGGCGGGACGGCGATACGCCTCGGGTACCCCGAAGTGCTCTGTGCAGGAGTTGACGCATGACTTACGACGGTTACAAGGCTCTGCGGATCCAGGTGAGCGATCGCATCGCGCACGTCACGATCGACCATCCGCCGATGAATCTCGGCGATCACGTGTTGCTCTCCGACCTTGCCCGGTTCAGCGCCGAGGTCCGGACCGACGACACCGTGGGCGTCATCGTGTTCGACAGCGCCGATCCTGACTACTTCTACGCCCACGTGGACATAGAGGACAAGGCTGTGTTGGAGCAGCTACTCCAGGACGGCGCACTGAATTTCGTCGAGGAACTGCACGAGAGTTACCGGACCCTGCCGCAGGTCACGATCGCGAAGATCGCCGGACGGACACGCGGTGGCGGCATCGAGTTCATCTCGGCCCTCGACCTCCGGTTCGCGGCGCTCGACAAGGCGCTGTTCGCTCAGAACGAGGTGAGTCTGGGCGTCCTTCCGGGCGGCGGAGGCTCGCAGTACCTGCCACGTCTCCTGGGACGGTCGCGTGCGCTCGAGATGATCATCGGCGCCGATGCCTTCGACGCCGCACTCGCCGAGCGGTACGGGCTGATCAACCGGGCGCTGCCCGCGGACGAACTCGACGGGTTCGTGGAGCGACTCGCTCAGCGGATCGCCTCCTTCCCGCCCGAAGCGGTCTCGCTGGCCAAGCAGGCGGTCGACTTGGGCTTCGGTCTGTCAGTGCCCGACGGACTGCAGGAGGAGAACAAGCTGTTGCGGCAGGTCGTA
The DNA here is from genome assembly GCF_053593675.1 of Streptomyces sp. NPDC002156. Classification (NCBI taxonomy): domain Bacteria; kingdom Bacillati; phylum Actinomycetota; class Actinomycetes; order Kitasatosporales; family Streptomycetaceae; genus Streptomyces; species Streptomyces sp. NPDC002156. Next base: position 59,684 of record NZ_JBSFDA010000019.1, read on the forward strand.
AGCCCGCAGGTCGTCGAGTTCTTTCACGCTGCCGTCGCCGCTGGGGCACAGACTCGTCAGGGCGAACTCGACATGGAAGGTCTCATCGAGGGCCTCCGCTCGCAGCCTTCTCGCGGCTGATATCCGCCGTCCGAGGGCGGAATGCTGCCCGGGAGCCGGCCCTGGCGCCAGGGCCGGTCGTTCGAGTACGGAGCCGGAAGGCACGGGCGCCGTATCGGTAGTTGTGCCTGACAACCTCACGATCATCACCAGAGCGGCATCCGTACGCAGGTCAGGAACCCCTCGTCAGCAGAAGCGCCGTCACCGGGGAGGACCGCGGCCCCATTCTGGTCACGTCGGCCGGTCGAGGGGCCGCAACATCCGGAGCAGCATGTCGACAGTGCGCTCCAGGGGGCGTTGTCGCGTGGTGACCGGCAGCAGAAGGGTGCGGGCGAGCACCGCGCCGAGGAGCATGTCGAAGGCGTCGTCCGGGTCCACGGCGGGGTCGACGCTGCCGGGCGGTGCGGCGCGCAGGATGTCCCGGAACTGGGGCCGCGCCGACACCCGCAGGTCCGTCTCCGGCGTGCGGGGGCGCCCCGAGGTCTGGTGGTGGGCGAGGAGACCGGCCGCCGCCGCGCGTGCCGCGGGTGCGCCGAAGGCCGCCAGGTAGGCGCGGACGAAGCGGCGCAGGTCACGCCGGAGATCGCCCGTCGGCCGGACGCTCAACGGGTTGAGTCCGGGGAACGTGGCCTCCTCGATCAGCTCGATCCGGGTCGGCCAGCGCCGGTAGATGGCCGAGGCGTGGACGCCGGAGTGCTCCGCGACGGCCTGGATCGTCGTCGCGTCGAAGCCGCGCCGGACGAGCAGTTCGCGGGTCGCCGCGAGGGCCCGTTCGTCGATGCTCGAGTCGCGTGGACGCCCCGGGCGACGGCGGGACTCTGTCATGCCCTCAATTATAGGAGACGGTCTTCTATAACCCGCCCGGCGTCGCTAGAGTCCCCTGACGTAGGCGAGAACCGGCTTCTCGGGTGGGAGAACCTGATGCGCGCTGCGGTGCTGCGGGGCGGAACGGTCGAGGTACGGGTCGTCGACGACCCGGTTCCCGGCCCCGGCCAGCTCCTCGTCCGCTCGCTCGCGTGCGGGATCTGCGCCTCCGACCTGCATTTCATGGACCATCCGGAGGCGGGCGCCGACGACGACAGCGGGATGTCGACGTACGACCAGGACGTCGACATCGTCATGGGGCACGAGTACTGCGCCGAGGTCGTCGGCCACGGGCCCGGCACCGAACGCCGTATCCCCGTCGGGACCCGGGTGAGTTCCCTGCCGGTGCTGTCCACGCCCGCCGGGCGCCGCATCATCGGGCAGAACCCGGACTCGCCCGGCGGATTCGGCGAGTACTTCCTGCTCACCGAAGCGATGACCCGGGTCGTGGCCTCCGACCTGCCCAGCGAGGTCGTGTGTGTCGCCGACGCGATCTCGGTGGGCTGGTCGACGGCGTCACGGGCCCAAGTCACGGCCAGGGAAGTCCCGTTGGTCATCGGCTGCGGTGCCGTCGCCCTGTCGGTGATCGCGCGGTTGCGACGGCTCGGTGTGGGACCGGTCGTCGCGGTCGACTTCGTGGCCTCACGGCGCAGGACCGCGCTGGCCATGGGGGCCGACCTGGTCGTCGATCCCGCCGAGATGTCGCCGTACCGGGCCTGGCGGGATGTGGCGTACGGGCCGGACGGACCGACGAAGGACCTGATAACGGCGATGGCCGGCCGACTGCCGGGGTGCGTCGTCTTCGAGTGCGTCGGGGTTCCCGGCGTCCTCGACTCGATCATCAAGGGGTGCGAGCGCGGCACCCGGATCTTCTCCGTGGGCGGTCCGCCGGAGGGCGACCACCTGCACACCTTGACCGCCAAACGGAAGGGCATCAACATCCAGTTCGGCGGCGGCCCGTCACCGGACCACTGGGACGAGGCGTTCGAGGCGGTCTGCTCGGGCGGCCTCGACGTCACGCCGATGCTCGGCCGGACGGTCGGGCTCGACGAGGTGCCCGAAGCGCTCGACGCCGCACGCGACGCGAACGGGCCGGCCCGCATCGTCGTTCTACCCGGGGAGCTGTGACGGATGAGCGAGACCGACGAACTTACCCAGTTGCGCGCCACGGTGGAAAGGCTGGCGGCGAAGGTGCGCGCCCTGGAGGACCAGGTCGAGATCATGCAACTCGTCGCCCAGTACGGGCCCGCGGTCGACAGCGGCTCGGGCGAGGCCGCCGCAGGACTGTGGACCGACGACGGCGTCTTCGATGCCATCCCCCATCTACGGATGCAAGGACAGGACGACATCGTCGGCATGGTGCACGGCGCCGGCCACCAGAGCCTGATCCACAAGGGCTGCGGTCACGTCCTGACCGCGCCCCACATCGTCGTCGACGGCGACGAGGCCACCGGCCGCAGCCACGCGCTGCATCTGCGCTGGGACGCCGACGCGGGCCGCTTCTGGGTCTTCCAGGTCTCCGCGAACACCTGGCGCTGGGTCCGCACCGAACAGGGCTGGCGCATCGCCGAACGCGTCAACGCCAACCTCGACGGGAGCGCCGAACACCGGGAGATGCTCGCGCCGCCCATCCGCGGCCACCTGGAGGACGAGTGAAGATCGGATTCATCGGCCCGGGCCGTACGGGTCGGCCGATCCTCAACCGCCTGGTGGCCAACGTCGTGTTCGTCGTCGTCCTGACCGCGCAACTCCTCGCCGAGGCGAGCGCGTGAACTGCCCTTCTGCTCATTCCAGTTGACCGGTAGACCCAGATGAGGAGTACGGAATGCCTGAAATTCTCACGACCACGTACGGGCCGTGGGGGATCGTCGCCGGCGGATCCGACGGAGTCGGTGCCGCGTTCGCCCACGGGATGGCCTCCCGTGGCATGAACGTCGTACTGGTGGCACGGCGCTCAGCTGTGCTGGAGGCATGCGCCGACGACATCCGGGCGCAGCACGGCGTCGAGGCCCGCACGGTCGCGCTCGACCTCAGCGCCACGGGCGCCCTGGAGGCACTCGCACGCGCGACCTCCGACCTGGAGGTCGGGCTCTTCGTCTACAACGCCGGTGGCGACGACCGAAGCGTCGCGTTCCTCGACAAGGATCTCGACACCCACCTGGGACTGGTCCACCGCAACTGCGCCGCCGTACTGGAAGCGGCCTACCGCTTCGGCGCCCCGATGGTGGAACGGAAGCGGGGTGCCGTGGTGTTGGTGACGTCCGGCGCGGCCTGGGCAGGCGGGGCCACGCTCGCCACGTACGGCGCGACGAAGGCGTTCGATCTCATCCTGGCGGAAAGCCTGTGGGCGGAGTGGCGCGACAGCGGAGTGGACGTCCTGGGGCTCGTCCTCGGCAGGACCGACACTCCATCGCTGCGCCGTGCGGAAGAGGCACAAGGCCGCGCGTACGGCGGCGAGGCGGCCGACCCCAGGGACGTTGCCGAGGAGGCGCTGGACCACCTGGCCGACGGCCCCACCTGGATCTGCGGCAGCGACGCCCCGACCGGCGGCTCACCGTTCGGCGGACTCAACCGCCGCGACGCGGTACTTGCGATGAGCCGGAGCGCGTCCACGCGCGGCTAGGGAGACGAACGGCACTGAAGATCTCGTTTCAGGACGATCTTCTGAGTCCGCGGCGAGTGTTCCGGCGATCTCGGATTCCGACAGGTCTCGCGCGGCCTCCAGCCCGTTCATCCCAAGCATGGACCGGATCAAGGTCCGACTGCGGGCGTCGTCAAGCACCGGTGTTGGTGTCCAGATCGGACCGCGATTGTGACGACGAGTGATCGATACTGCACGCTGTCGACCGGTCCCGTCCTTGTCAGCAGTTGGGGATGGCCTTCATGCTTCGGGCATGCGGCGAACTGCGTTGCCGGCAGTGGTGATCACGGTGGGGATTGGCGTACTGCTGGGCTGGTGCGTGGCGTTCGCGCCCGCGTGGATCGTGCGGCACGACATCGGCGTCCACGGCGGGTTCCAGCTTTCGGCTGCCGACCGTCTCAAAGCGGTGAACGACGTACGCGTGGTGCTTCTGCAGGGTGCGGCGGGTCTGGTCGCGCTGGGAGGCATCGGGCTGGGTGCGGTGCTGACCCTGCGTCAGATCCGCGTGAGCCGGGAAGGGCAGTTCATCGACCTGTTCGCGCGGGCCATCGAGCAGCTGTCGAGCGAGCAGGTGTCCGTTCGGCACGGCGGCGTGTACGCCATGGAGCAGATCGCCGACGCGGCACCGCACTACCGCGGCCATGTGGCCGCGCTGCTGGCCTCCTTCGTCAGGCAACAGGCACCCTGGCCGCCGACCCGTCCGCCCGGTGAGGTGGACGCCGAACGGCCGCGCTACACCGGTGGGCTCCGCGACGACGTCGGCGGAGCCATTGCGGCACTGAGCCGACGCAGCATGATTCTGCCAGGAGACAGCATCGAGCTGGAGAAGGTCGACCTGCGCGGCGCCGAGCTGGTCGACCACGACCTGAGCGGGTTCTGCTTCGCCGGGTCCAACCTCAACGGAGCCAACCTCAGCGGCTGCGACCTCTCGTACACGACGTTCACCGACGCCAGCTTGAAGAACGCCAACCTGACAGGCGCCACGCTCACCGACGCAAACCTCACTGGCGCGGACCTCACCGGGGCCACCGGCGTCGGCACACCGCCCGCGCCCCACCGCGCTCCGGCCCCACAGAGCTGACGCCAAGTGGACTCGCCCACCGCGCACGAGCACTCGAACGAGACCCCAGCCCTGCGAATGGTCGCAGAGGGTTGGATCCGAATGCCTCGGCTGCCATCTCCATGCCACCCTCTGACTGCGCGTCGCCCCAACCCGTCTGGAACGCACCGGAAACGGCTACAGGGTCAGCATCAGGGCCCGCCGCCTCAAGCAGGCCGCCTCCCTCATCTCCCACGGCCGCCTGGCCCGTCCCGCACTCGCGCAGACCCGGCTTCGTGTCGGCGGTCCACGGTCGGCCACTCCGGACTCCGGCCGGACCCGACGGCGCCTCCCCCATGGCCTGACTGAAGCTTGACGAGATACGATATCTTGTATTCCAGGTGGCGTCGGCTCTGGATCACAGGTATCGATGGTCGACATCAGCAGACTCGGCCGGCGAAGGGGCGAGCTGCGCAGGGTTTCCGTCCGACATGGCAGAGGACTTCGATGGGCAACGGCACGGCGAGCGACGTCTCGGTGGAGGTCTCGCTGGAGAGGCCCAGGAAACTGGGCGACATCGTGCTCGACCAAGTGCGCGAGCTGATCGTCAGCAAGCGACTGCCGCCCGGGGAGCGGCTGAGCGAAGCCAAGATCGCATCGATGCTCGGGGTGAGCAAGACCCCGGTGCGCGAGGCACTGCTCCAGCTCCGCATGATCGGGCTGGTCTCGATGATCGACGGCAACGCACACGTCGTCGTCCCTTCGGCTCGGCTGATCCGCGAGGCGTACGAGGTCAGGGCGGGACTGGAGGCATTGACGGCGCGGCTCGCCGCCGAGCGGGCCGACACCGCCCGGCGGGCACAGCTGCTGCCACTGGCCGAGGAGTCCCTGCAGGCCGCCCAGGCCAACGACGCCGAGCGCTTCCGCACTCTCGACCAGCAGTTTCATCACGCGGTGGCACTGGCGTCGAACAACGCGACGGCGCAGCAGCGCATCGACGAAACACTGGTGCTGTGCCAGACCCTGCGTCGGCGTGACGTGCTCACCGGCTGGGACTCACAGCTGTGCGGACAGGCCCACGTCGCCGTCGCCGAAGCGATCAACTCGGGTGATGCCGAGACCGCGTCCCGGGAGATGTACACCCACATCAACTATGTGATGGAGAAGGTTCTCTCCGCCCTCGCGGGACAGCAGGGCGCACAGGGCGCCTGACTGTACGAACGCCAGCCCGTCCCGGCCTCGCTGGGACGGGTCATCGGCATGCCCGGAGTTCCCCGGCGTCCCGCTGGTCACTCAGCACAGTCACCTGACGCGTGAAAGATCTGCCTCCCTCGCGGCGACAGGGCCCTGACCAGCGGCTTCACTGACACAGCGCTGACGGTGCCGCCCTCAGGAACTTTTCGTGCCCGTGTAGGGCCCATGCCTTCGTGACTCATTTTCCGCCCGCGCCACGGTGCTCTCTCATCCGTTGACAGGAACCAGATACGAGATACCGTATCTCGCCAGAGCAGGATACGAGATACCGTATCTCGGTGTAGAGAGGATCGATCCGTATGCGACTGGCGAGCATTGTCCGGGACGGGCGCCCGGTTCCCGTTGTCGTCGGCGATCGCGGCGTGGCGGCGGTGGAGGACTTCTGGCCTCACCTGCCATCGGACGCGATGGCGTTGCTGGACGAGAAGACCTGGCGCGAGGTGACGGCGTCAGCGGAGACGGCTCCTGCGGAGGTCTTCGCCCCGGCGGACGACGTGGTGTTCACCGCCCCGTACCGGCGGCCCCACAAGATCTGGGGCATCGGGCTCAACTACCGCGACCACGCCGCCGATCTGAGCGAGACCGCGCCGGACCAGCCGGCGTCGTTCATCAAGGGCGACCACACCATCGTCGGCCCCGACGAGCCGATCGTGATTCCGTGGCAGAGCGAGCGCACGACGGTCGAGGCCGAACTGGGGATCGTGATCGGGCGGTACTGCCGCAACGTCTCCGAGGCGGACGCCCTCGACTACGTCTGGGGCGTCACGACGATCCTGGACCAGACCGCCGAGGACATCCTCCGGCAGAACCCCCGCTTCCTGACCCGGGCCAAGAACTTCCCCACGTTCTTCTGCTTCGGCCCCGAACTCGTCCCGCTGGCCGAGGTCCTGGAGCGGTTCGGAGCGGTGGAGGACATCGAGGTCTCCACGGTCGTGAACGGTGACCAGCGCCGGACCAACACCGTGGCCAACATGACCCACCGGCCGGCCTCACTGATCAGCTTCCACAGCCAGATGATGCCGCTGTACCCCGGCGACATCATCTCGACCGGCACCCCGGGGGCGATCGTGGTCGCCGACGGCGACCTGGTCGAGGCCGTCATCCCCGGGATCGGGCACCTGAAGTCGACGGTGCGGGCGGAGTCCCGCCACCCCCAGGCCGACTGACGCCGTTTCCGGCTTCGCCGTCTCCCAAGAGTCATCAGGAGTTGTTTCGTGGATCTCAACCTGCAGGACAAAGTGGCGCTGGTCCTCGGCGCCGGAGGCGGTCTCGGCGGTGCGATCGCCGACGCGCTGGCCGCCGAAGGGGCCAAGGTGGCCCTCGCCGACATCAACAAGGAGGCACTGGACGCGGTCCAGGAGCGCGTGGGTGCCCGGACGGCGACGGCCGCTGTCCAGTGGGACCTCGGCGACCTCGACTCGATCTCCGGTCATGTGGCCGCGATCGGGGAGCAGTTGGGCCCGGTGGATGTCCTGGTGAACGTGACCGGTGGCCCGCCGCCCACCCCGGTCGCCGGCCAGGACCGTACGACCTGGTCGCGGTACTTCGACTCGATGGTGCTCTCCGTCATCGGCATCACCGACGCCGTACTGCCCGGCATGCGCGAGCGCGGCTGGGGCCGCGTCATCACCAGCACCTCCAGCGGCGTCATCGCGCCCATCCCCAACCTCGGCCTGTCCAACGCGCTGCGCTCCAGCCTCGTCGGCTGGAACAAGACACTGGCGCGCGAGGTCGGCGCGTACGGCATCACCAGCAACCTTGTCGTCCCCGGCCGGATCGCGACCGGGCGGATCACCCAGCTCGACGAGGCCAAGGCCGCGCGCGAGGGACGGCCGGTCGCCGACGTCTCCGCGGAGAGCGTCGCCTCCATCCCGGTCGGGCGCTACGGAAGGCCCGCCGAGTACGCGGACATGATCGCGTTCCTCGCCAGCCCGCGGGCCGGCTACATCACCGGCAGCACCATCCGGATCGACGGCGGACTGATCGCGTCCGTGTGAGTCCGTGCCGGCGGATCCCCTGCCGCCGGCAGCACAACTTCATCTCCTTCATCTCCCTTTCCCTCCTCACCACTTCAGTGGAGGACACCATGAAGAGAACGTTGTTCCTCGCCGCGTCCTGTACGGTCGCCGCCCTCACGCTCACGGCCTGCGGCTCCGGTGAGTCGTCGTCGCAGAACGCCGCTGCTTCCTCGAATCCCCTGAACGCCAAGCTCCCCGACAGCATCAGGGACTCCGGCACGCTGAAGATCGCGGGCAGCACCACGGTCGCTCCCTACCTCTACAAGGACGGTTCCAAGGCCGCCGGTTTCGAGCGGGAGCTGATGGACGCCCTCGGCTCGGCGCTGGGCGTCAAGGTCCAGTTCTCCGACGCCGGTTTCCCCGCGCTCGTCCCCGGACTGCAGTCGAAGAAGTTCGACGTCGCCATGGGCGACTTCACCGACACCAAGGAACGCCAGCAGGCGGTGGACTTCGTCGACTACACGAAGTCGTACCAGTCGCTGTTCGTGCAGAAGGGGAACCCGAAGAAGCTGACCGGCAAGGACGACCTGTGCGGCGCCTCGGTGGCCGCCGCGACCGGCAGCATCTCCGCCCGGCTCGCCGAGGAGCAGAGCGCCGCGTGCAAGGACGCGGGCAAGAAAGCCGTGAAGGTCCTGCAGCTGGAGGACATATCCGCGGCGATGATGCAGGTGAAGACCAAGCGCGCCGACGCCATGCTCATCGACGTCGTCATCGGCCGTCATGTCGCCGAGACCGGCCAGTACGGCGAGGTGGTCGGCGAGCCGTTCTACCCGCAGTTCCACGGTGCGGCCGTCCGCAAGGACAACACCGAGCTGCGGGACGCGCTGGAGGCCGGCTTCAAGGAGATCATCCAGAACGGCAGTTACGGCAAGATCCTCGAGAAGTGGGGCATGAAGGACCTGGCCATGCCGGCCCCGAGCGTGAACGCGGCGACGTCATGACCACGGGCACTGCTATGACGTCCGACAGCGCCCTGGACGTGGACCGGCTCGTCGGTCTGCGGATCGCCTCGAATCGCAAGCCCTGGCAGTGGGCGGCGACCGCGGTCCTCGTCGTCCTGTTCGGGCTGATGGTCGCGTCGGTTGCGACGAACGAGAACATGGGCTGGTCGGTCGTCGGCGACTACCTGTTCAAGGCCGAGATACTGCGCGGGGTCGGCTGGACCGTGCTGCTCACCGTCCTGTGCATGGTGCTGGCCACCGTCCTCGGCGTCGTCATCGCGGTCCTGCGCACCTCGGACAACCGGGTCCTGTCCGCGGCGGCCTCCCTCTACCTGTGGTTCTTCCGCGGTACGCCGCTGCTGGTGCAGCTGATCTTCTGGTTCAACCTGGCCCTGGTGTTCCCGCTGCTCGGGCCCGCCGTCTTCTTCGGCGAGAGCGCGGGCGGCATCGACACCAACCAGGCGATCAACTGGTTCATGGCGGCGCTGCTCGGCTTCGGCCTGCACGAGGCCGCGTATATGTCCGAGGTCGTACGCGGCGGTTTCCTGGCCATCGACCGGGGCCAGACCGAGGCGGCCGAGTCGCTCGGCATGACCGGCGGCCAGACCCTGCGGCGCGTGCTGCTCCCGCAGGCCCTGCGGGTCATCGTGCCCCCGTCGGTCAACCAGTTCGTCAACCTGTTCAAGGCCACCTCCCTGGTCGCCTTCATCTCCGGCCAGGACCTGCTCTCCTCCGTCACCCACATCTACGCCACCAACTACCAGGTCATCCCGCTGCTGATCGTGGCCAGCATCTGGTACCTGGTCCTGGTGTCGCTGGCCACCTTCGGCCAGCACGTCCTGGAGAAGCGGCTCGGCCAGGGCCACGCGCACGCGACCGCCAAGGCCACCAAGACCGTGAAGGGAGCCAAGTGATGGCGGCCATGGTGCAGGCCCGCGGCCTGAAGAAGTCGTACGGCATGCTGACCGTCCTCGACGGGCTCGACTTCGACGTCGAACGCGGCGAAGTCGTGTGCATGCTCGGCCCGTCCGGGTCCGGCAAGTCCACCCTGCTGCGGTGCGTGAACCATCTGGAGCGTCCCGACGCCGGAGTGATCAGCGTCGACGGCGAGATCATCGGCTACCGCGCGTCCGGGGACCACCTCCGCGAACTGCGCGGCAAGGAACTGGCCCGCCAGCGAAGCCATATCGGCATGGTCTTCCAGCGGTTCAACCTCTTCCCGCACCGCACGATCCTCGACAACGTCATCGAGGGTGCGTGCGTGGTCAAGAAGGAACCGCGCGAGCAGGCCCGCGCCCACGCCCTCCAACTCCTCGACCGAGTCGGCCTCGCGAGCAAGGTCGACGCCTACCCCAACCACCTCTCCGGCGGCCAGCAGCAGCGCGTCGCCATCGCCCGTGCCCTCGCGCTCCGGCCGAAGCTGATGCTCTTCGACGAGCCCACCTCCGCGCTCGACCCGGAACTGGTCGGCGAGGTCCTCGCCGTCATGAAGGACCTCGCCCGCGACGGCATGACCATGATCGTCGTCACGCACGAGATGGGCTTCGCCCGCGACGTCGCCGACCGCGTCATCTTCATGGACGGCGGAGTGATCGTCGAACAGGGCCCTCCGAGCGACGTGCTCGACAATCCCCGGGCCGAACGCACCCGCAGCTTCCTGGCACGCGTGCGCTGACACCCCCCTTCCCGGCACCCGCAGGCCGCTCCCGGCCCTACCGACCACGCCTCGGCCCCCTCTGAGGAGACTGAACACGGTGAATTCCACATTCGACCTCGCCCAGCCCGCCGCCCGGCTGGCCGACATCAAGCCCTCCCCGATCCGCGCCATCTTCGACCGCGCGAGCGAGCTGGAACGCGCCGGAGAGCGTGTCATCCACCTGGAGATCGGCCGCCCGGACTTCGACACCCCCGAAGTGGCCAAGCGGCGCGCGACCCAGGCGATCGCGGACGGCAAGGTGCACTACGGACCCAACGCCGGCCAGCCGGAACTGCGTGCCGCCATCTCGCGCTACCTGGACCGGCGGCACAATCTCATCTACAGCCCGGACGACGAGATCCTCGTGACCATCGGCGCCAACGAGGCGGTCTTCCTCGCCATCATGGCGTTCTGCGGCCCGGGCGACGAGGTCGTCATACCGGTGCCGGCCTGGTCGGCGTACGTGGCCTGCGTACGGCTGGCCGGCGCGACCCCGGTGATCCTGCCGCTCAGCGCCGACGACGGTTACCAGGTCGACCCCGACGCCCTGGCGGCCGTGATGACCGAACGCACCCGCATGGTGGTCCTGTGCACCCCGCACAATCCGACCGGCGCGGTGACCGACCCCAAGCGGCTGGCCGGGGTCGCCGATGTCGTCCGGGACACCCGGGCGCTGGTGCTGTCCGACGAGATCTACGCCGAGCTGGTCTACGGCGGACGCCGGCACATCTCGCCCGCCTCGGTCGCCGACCTGCGCCACCGGACACTGGTCGTCGGCGGCTTCGCCAAGGCGTACGCGATGGACGGCTGGCGGCTGGGCTGGCTCGCCGGGCCCAAGGAACTCGTACGGCCCGCACTGCGGATCCGGCAGTTCACCACCATCTGCCCGACGACGTTCGCACAGCTCGGCGGCGCGGCCGCGCTCGACGAGGCCGGCGCCGAACGGGAGGCGATGCGCCAGGAGTTCGAACGGCGCCGCAACGCGGCACTGGAAGTGCTGGCCCAGCAGAACGTCCTGTCGCTCGGTGAGCCGGGCGGAGCGTTCTACATGTACCTGAGCTACCCCGAACGCCTGGGCCCCTCCGACGAGTTGGCCTGGCGCCTGCTGGAGGAACAGCACGTCGCCGTCGTACCCGGCACCGCCTTCGACGCCGACGGCGGCAAGCACGCCCTGCGCATCTCCTACGCCTGCGGCATCGACGACCTCCGCGAAGGACTGGGCCGTCTCGTCGCCACCGTGCACAGCAGCTGAACACTCAGGCGGCTCACGGCGGAGAGCTACTACGCCAGTCGTATGTGAGCCACCTTTGTAATACATAAGAACCACTACAGATTGTCGGCAGCCGCACGACGACTACGCAGTCCCGTTCCGGGAGCCTGGCAAGGTCCCCGAGGCCAGGATGTGGAGTCCTCTGCCATGGCTGCTTTCCTTCATCGACCGGGCCGGCCCGCCTTCCGGCGGCGCTGGTCCGTCGCCGCGCCGTGGGTGGTGGTGCCGGCCTCTCGAGCGTCGAACCGACCGGGCCGATCATGAGCATGATGCCGATCTTCCGCATGCGGCGGGAGGCATACGTCCACGGCGACAGCCCGGCACAGGCCATGATCAGCGGGTTCCGGTACACCGCCCGCGTCGTGGCGGCGGCCGCGCTGATCATGACGGCCGTGTTCTCGGGACTCATCGGCTCCGGCGAATCCGCCATCAAGCTGATCGGCTTCGGACTGGCCGTCGCCGTCCTCTTCGACGCCTTCGTCGTCCCCTTGGCCCTCGTCCCCGCCGGCACAGAGGGAGAAGCCCTCAGCCGCCGCGCCTCCACCCCCCGGTCCGGCATCGCCGGAAAAGACAGGACGCTTTGATGACGACTCACGTACGCACGATGCTGGTCGGGGTCTTCCTCGCGTGCGGCACCCTGGTCACCGCGCTCGGCATCGCACGGCACGACGACGACGCCGACCCGGCCGGTTCCACGGCCCCGCGGGGCCCGTATGTGGCACTCGGCGACTCCTACACCGCCGGGCCGAAGATACCCAACCAGACCGGATCCCCGGCCGGGTGCGACCGCTCCGACCGCAACTACCCGGCGCTGGTCGCCGAAGAGCTGGGGCTGAAGGCTGCCGACTTCCGCGATGTGAGCTGCAGCGGGGCCACAACCGCCGACATGACCGCGCCGCAGTCCACCGATGGCGGGACCAATCCGGCCCAGTTGTCGGCGCTGTCCGCCGACACACGGCTGGTCACCCTCGGCATCGGCGGCAACGACATCGGCTTCAGCTCGCTGATCACCACCTGCGTCAAGGCGGGCGTGGTCTACGACGCGACCGGCCGCGGCAAGTACACCGGGAACGACGCACCGTGCCGGGGAAAGTACGTCTCCGGCGACACCGACGACGTACAGCAGAAGATCAGTACGGCGGGTGAACGGCTGTCGGAGACACTGACCGAGGTGAAGCGCCGTGCGCCGCAGGCCCGGGTGTACGTCGTGGGATACCCGGCGATCCTGCCGGCCAAAGGCGACGGCTGCCGCGACGACATGACCATCGCCCCCGGCGACGCGACGTACCTCAACGCCAAGGAACAGCAGCTCAACAGCATGCTGCGCCAACGGGCGCAGGACGCCGGAGCGGGATACGTCGACACGTACCAGCCCTCCGTCGGCCGCGACGCCTGCTCGGACAGGGACACCCGCTGGGTCGAGCCGCTTCTGCCCAGCGCCCCCGCCGCGCCCATGCACCCCAACGAGCGCGGCGCCCGTGGCATGGCCGACGCCGTGTTGCGCGCCGTCAGCGCTTCGAAATGATCACCATTGAGCCGATTGTCCATTCCCCGCACAGGGCCACGGCACCGCGCGCCATGGCCCTCACCGACCGGGACCGCCTTGAGCGGAGGGGGTCCCGCCACGCCGTACCCCGTGGGGACGGGGTACGGCGCGGGGCTCCCGGACCCGATCTTCCCCCCAGGTCCGGGAGCCCCTCTTCGAAGCCCGAGCAGGACGAACAGAGCAAGAACAGACCTGCCCGTTCACCCAGCACACCGATGAAAGAGAGCACATCATGAGCAGCAACGGTTTTGAGGGACGCAGCGTCGTCGTCACCGGAGCCGGATCGGGCATCGGCCGCGCCGCCGCCTTCAAGTTCGCCGCTGAGGGAGCGCGGGTCCTGGTCGCCGACCTGAACCCGGAAGGCGCCGGGGAGACCGTCAAGGCCATCGAGAACGAGGGTGGCATCGCCCGCGCGGTCGTCGGCGACCTGAGCGACCAGAGAGTCGTGGACGAGGTCGTCGCCACCGCCGTGGATACCTTCGGCGGCGTGAACGTCCTGGTCAACAACGCCGGGATCATGGACCGCATGTCGGCTCTCGGTGAGACCGACGACGCCGAGTGGGAGCGCGTCATCCGGGTCAATCTCACCGCCCCCTTCCTGCTGGCCCGGGCGGTCCTGCCGCACATGCTGGCCAACACCGACGGCGGCGCGATCGTCTTCACCGCCTCCGAGGCGAGCCTGCGGGGCAGCGCCGCCGGCGCCGCGTACACCGCTTCCAAACACGGCATCGTCGGGCTGGTCAAGTCCCTCTCCGTCATGTACCGCGGGGTGGGGATCCGGGCGAACGCCATCGTTCCCGGGGCGACCGCGACCAGCATCCAGGTCGACGCCCGGGCGGATGCCCATGGGCCGGCCACGCTCCGTCCCTACCTCGGCCTCTCCGGACGGCCGGCCGCCGCCGACGAACAGGCCGCCGCCATCCTCTTCCTCGCCTCCGACGCCGCCAGCAACATCAACGGCGCCGTCCTGCCCGTCGACAACGGCTGGTCCGCCATCTGACGAGCACCCCTCGCCACGTCTGAGGCTCGGTGGTTCCTGCGGCTGACCAGGGTCGGCCGCAGGAACCACCGCAGCAATCCCACTCAGGCACGAAAGACCCCCCGGGCCGCCGCGATCGCCAGGCCGTCCGGTTCGACCCGACCAAGCGGCGCCCAAACGAACACAGCGTCCCTTTCGGCGCCGTTGAACCGTCGTTCCTCAGTACCGCTCCCGCCAGGAACTCCCCCCATGATCAAAAGCTTGCGGCGACTCGTGCTCGATCACCCGCGCGCCGTCAATGTGACGGTGGCCGTCGTGCCCTTCGCCTGTTCGTCCCTCGGCAGTATCGTCACGCTCCCCGGCGCAGCGCTGCCGGTCACGTGGTGGCCCGGCGTGCTGCTGTCAGGCGTCTCCTGCACCGCCCTGCTGTGGCGCCGCAGTCACCCCCGCACCGCAGTGGCAGTAATCACCGTCTCCACCATGGCCATCGCCGCGCTCGGCTACCTGGTCACCGCCCTGATGCTGGGACCGCTCATGGCCGCTCTCTACTCACTGGCCGTCCGCACCGACCGAAGAACCGCGTACGCCGTTACCTTCACCTGCATCGCCATGCTGGTGGGGACGGCAGTCTTCGACGGCCCGACCGACGAACCGCTGGCCCTCAGGACCATCAGCCCCGCCGCCTGGCTGATCATGTCCACCGTCCTCGGCACCACCCACCGGCTGCGCGCGGCCTACCTGGAAGCCGTACAGACCCGCGCCGAGCACGCGGAACGAACCCGGGAGGACGAAGCGCGGCATCGCGTCATCGAAGAGCGCGTGCGCATCGCCCGCGAACTGCACGATGTCGCCGCCCACCACCTCGCCCTGGCCAACGCGCAGGCCGGCACCGTCGCCCACCTCATGCGCAGCCGACCGGACGAGGCCGCGAAAATCGTCGCCGAACTCGCCGGCACAACCTCCGCAGCCCTGCGTGAACTCAAGGCCACCGTCGGCCTGTTGCGCCGCGCCGACGACACGGACGAGCCCCTGCAACCCGTTCCCGGGCTCGCTCAGCTCCCGGAACTGACCGCCTCGTTCCAGAGCACGGGACTCATCGTCACCGTCACCACCGACGGGGACCCCCGGCCGCTCTCCGCAGGAGCGGAACTCACGGCGTACCGCATCGTGCAGGAGGCACTCACCAACGTCACCAAGCACGCCGTCACCGGTTCGGCCGACGTGCGGCTCGTCTACGCCAATGGCCTGCTGGGCATCACCGTCACCAACGAGGGGGGCAGAAAGCCGCCTTCCCCTCCTGCCCCGGACAGCGGATACGGCCTCATCGGCATGCGCGAACGCGCCGCCTCGGCCGGCGGCCGCCTGCGCGTGGGCCATCGCCCTCAGGGCGGCTTCGAAGTCTTCGTCGAACTGCCGCTGTGCCCCCTCTCCTTGTGAGAAGTCAGGTTCGAAGGCATGGAGCGACCGGCAGTAGGCCGTGCACTGTTGGGAGACCGAGTTGGTCGCGACGAAGCGGGCAAAGGCTCACATGATCACGGGAGGGTTGACGTTCTGTGACCGCAAAGGACCTCTTACCCGTGTTGCGTCATCTCTGTTCGGAACGCGCCGACCCGCGGTTCGGGTGGCGGCATGATTGAAGTCCTCATGAAACGAATACCTGACCGCTCACCGGCCTCGGTATCCCGTGTCCTGCTCCGCGGCCCAGGTCCGCAGCCGGGTCACGGCCTCTTCCCGTGACAGCGGGCCGCGTTCGAGATGCAGCTCTTGTAGATGGCGAGTGGCCGCGCCGATCAGTGGGCCTGGAGGTATGCCGAGGAGCTCCATGATGGCCTTGCCGTCCAGAGCCACCGCAACGTTTGGGAGCCTTCTGTATTTCTCGACCTTCGCAGCGGCACGCGCTGTTCTCTCATGCTCCGCCAGCTGCTCCTGATGCCACTCGTCGTAGGTTGCCGCCCATCGAGCGGTCCGGCCGGCCAACTGCCAGCCGTCCATGTCCTGTTCCCGGCCAAGCCCCATCTCCCGGAACAGGTCGTGGTAGTTCGCTTCTTCGGAGCTGCGCGGAACGACATCGAGCAGGGCGAGCGCGGCGTTGATCGGCCAGTCTTCCCGTGGACCGGTGAAGTCCCAGGTATGGGCCGGGCCCCACACCTTCGCGCCGGTTCGCCACACGGCAGCGGTCTGGTATCCGTCTCCTCCGTGGAAGTCTGCCTGCACGTAGGCGATCGGCCCGCCCCGGGACCAGTAGCCCAAGGTCTGCCCGAAGGCCGGGGACATTACCGTGAATGGTTGACCAGGCCCGGCGCCATCCTGACCGGTAAGCAGACCAGTTGCCTCCTCGAGGAGCTGTTTGGTGACTGGCACCAGCCCCATGCGCTGTCGGAGCGGGGCGACAGCCGCTTCCCGAATCCCGGCAGTCCGGCTCCTGAGCAGGTCGAAGCTTCCAATGACGGCGTTGAGCTCGTACGGCATTCCCGCAGGGTAGCCACACAGCCGATCGATTTTTAGAGCGCCCTGCGGTAGGCATCACTCCAGTCGCCTGCTGGTGGGGCGGCCGTCCCAGCGGTAGCGCGGGGTCGCACGGCGGATGAGCATACGCAGTGTGACGATCGCAGCGGACAGGTAGGGGCGGAAGTCCGTTGGCCGCAGCCGAGACGATGCGGCGCCGGGGCTCAACCCGCGCGAACCGGCCCATCAGGACCTCGAACGCCTCCTGCCCACAGGCAGGGTCTACGCCGTGACCCGCAGTCCGATCGGCCCCGTCCAACCCCCGCGGTAAGCGAACCCGGGAGTGCCCTTCGTCAACAGCAAGGAGCAGGACCAAGCGATTCGATCCAGGACACGAAGTCCGCGGACACGACGTCGAAGTCCGCAGGATCCAGATCGCCCAGCCCGGAGGAGAACACGGCGGAGTCCGGGTCATCGGCACGCAGGAGGAATCCGCGGCCACCGCTGTCATCACCGACGAGGAGGAAACCCGGTGCATACTGCGCGACTTCGTACGTGGCATTGCGTTCACCGATGTCCCCTGCCGAGTACACGGCGACACCGGACTCGGTGAGAAGGCCGTCCCTCACGCTCCACAGTGCCACCAGCGGAGCCGGCAGGTTCACCTCCGTCTCGGCCCACGCCCGCCTCACATCGGCCGGCGTTGCCGCCGACGGCCTCGAAACCGACCCCGTCACCCTGCACCCCTCCGAACAGACTCCGGCTGCCTCGACAAGCAGCGGCACAGCCACTCCCACCAGGACCGCTCCCGAGCAAACCACTACAACCGAGCTGGCTGCTGGCCAACATGATCACGATCTACAGCAGGAGTACCGGGCGGAACGAGACCTTGGGACCCGGAAGTTCGGCGAACGAGCTCACCCGTGTCCGCATCTGCCGGCCGGCGTTCGGCGTTGAAGGAGATGCGGATCATCTGGTCCTGCCTTCCCTGCTTTTCCTGTTGCTCGGGGTCCGGCCGTGTGGGACCGGTGCCGCCCGCGCTCTGCGGTCAGACGCTGTCAAGGCAGGCGAACCACCCGGCCGTCGCGGGCATTGGACCGGGCGGCGTCCCACCCGCCGCGGCTCGAGGCGATTGGTTCGACGGCGTCTCCGCGCCGAACCTCTTCCCCAGAGGGGTTCGAGCGTCCCCGCTTTCGTCGTCTGCACTCGACCGGAGTGGGTATACCGCGCCATCGTCGGTGTCGGCGCCGGTAGCCACTTGCCCCCGCAGGGGCGGGCTTCACCGAGCCACCTCGGCGGCCCAGTGGCCGGCGAGGTCCGCGTAGCCGGCGGAGACGGCGAGAAGATCCTTGTGGGTGCCCAGGTAGGCGTGCTCGCCGTCGAGCAGCAGGACGTGCCGGGCGCGCCGGGCGGAGGCTATGCGGTGGGCGATGACGATCAGCGTGCCCGGTCTGGCGGCGAAGGCGCTCTCCGCGCGGGCCTCGGCCGCCGGGTCGAGGTGGCAGGTGGCCTCGTCAAGGACGACGACGCGGGCCGGTGACACGAAGGCCCGTGCGAGGACCAGCAGTTGCCGCTCCCCGGTGGACAACTGGGTGGCCGGGTCGACGAGTTCGGCGTCCAGGCCGCCGAGTCGTTCGATCACGGCGTCGGCGCCCACCTCCACGGCCGCACGGGCGAGTTCGGCGTCGGTCGCGGTACTCGCCAGATACCGGAGGTTCTCGCGGACGCTGCCGTGGTAGACGTACGCCTCCTGCGGGACCAGGGCGACCGTACGGGCGCTGCTGCCCGGGTCGAGCCGTGCGAGGTCGCTCCCTCCGAGCCGAACCGTGCCCGAGCTGGGCGTTTCGAGGCCCGCCAGGAGGCCCGCCAGAGTGGACTTCCCGATGCCGCTGGCGCCGACGATCGCCAGATGCCCGCCTTCGGGCACGTCGAGGGAGAGGTCGCGCAGGACGGGCTCGGCGTGCGGGCCGTAGCCGAAGGTGAGACGTTCGGCGGTCAGCCGGAAGCCGTCCGGTGCGGAGACGGAGGCCGTGCCCGGCGCCGTCTCCGGCTCGATGTACGCCGTTTCCGCCAGCCGTGTCAACGTGCTGCCCAGCTGGGTCCAGTAGCCGCCGACGGATCCGGTGACGGACGCGAGCGCGCCGATGAGGGAACCCGTCACATAGGTGATCGCGCCGACCAGTTCGCCGGGGCTGATCCGGCCCGTGCTCACCAGCCAGGGTCCGGTGAGCAGCAGCGCCAGCAGCGGCAGATGGCCACCGAGGAAGACGAGCAGCACCCGCACCGCCCCGAACCGGGCCGCGGCCACGCCCGCCCGGACATACGCGTTCGTCGCCGCCTCGACCTGGCCGAGGGCGTGCTCCCGCGCGCCGAGGGCGAAGATGTCACGGGCTGCGCCCAGTACCTCCCCGGTCCGTACGGCCACCTGCTCCTCGGCGAGGACCACCGCGCGGCGCCGGCGCATCATGGCGCGCAGCGTCAGCGGGAACACCAGAAGGACGGACAGCAAGGGGGGCACCACGACGGCCGCCGCGACGGGGTCGAGCAGCAGCAGTCCGATCACCGCCGCGACCAGGGTGAGCGCGAGCGGACGGGCCGTGCGCAGCAGGGTGGCGACCAGGTTGCGCACCAGCTCCACCTGGCGGGTCAGCCGGGCCACCGCGGCGGAGTCGGCCCGGCCCTGTCGGGCGGCCTGTTCCACGGTGGCGCGGACCAGGACGCGTACGAGATGGTCCCGCAGCGGTTCGACGACGGCGGCGAAGTACGGGAACATCGCCCGCTCCGCGCCGGCCCGCGCCCCGTAGAGGACGGCCAGCAGGCCCAGCCAGGCCAGACCCGTGAGGGGGCGGTCCGCGAGGAAGCCCCGGTCGATCGCGGCGGCCGTCACCCAGCCGGAGGCGAGGGCGGGGGACGCCTCGACCAGCGACCAGGCCGCCAGCCCGGTCAGCGGGCGGCGGCTCCCACGCAGTCCCGAGCGCAGCAGCCGCAGGCCGTCGCCGCTCACCACACTAGACATCGGCTGTCTCCTGTTCGTCGTGCGCCGGAGTCGGTGGCGAGGTCAAACTCGGAGTCTGGGCCGGGGCCGGAATCGGGGTGCCGGTCTCCGTCTCCGGCGCCGTCTCCATCCCTGTTCCCATCGCCATCCCCGTCTCCGTCTCCGCGAAGACCGCGCGGTATCCGTCGTCACGCCACAGTTCCGCGTGCGGGGCGAGGGCCGCGATCCGTCCGCCGTCCAGCCATGCCACCAGGTCGCAGCGGGCCGCGGTGGCCGCCCGGTGGGCCACGATCAGGCGGGTGCGGCCGTGCAGCCGGGTGGTGAGCGCCTCGGTCACCTCGGCCTCGGTGACTGTGTCCAGTCCGGAGGTCGCGTCGTCGAGGACGTACACGCGCGCGGGGCGGACCAGAGCGCGGGCCAGGCCGATCCTCTGGCGTTCGCCGCCGGACATGGGGGCGTCCGCCAGTGCGGTGTAGTACCCGTGCGGCAGCCGGCGGACGAATGCGTCGGCGTGCGCTGTCCGGGCGGCCTCGACGACGTCGGCGTGGTCCAGACCCGGCCCGCCGTACGCGATGGCCTCGTGGACGGTGGCGCCGGTGAGCGCCGGACGGTCGAAGGCATAGCTGACCTGGCGGCCCAGTTCCGTGAGGGGCAGTTCGTCGACCGGCACGCCGTCCAGGAGCACCTGGCCGCCGTCGGGGTCGGACAGCCGGCCGATCAGTCCGGCGACCACGCTCTTGCCGGTGCCGGAGCGGCCCACCAGCGCGATCGAGCGCCCGGCCGGCAGTCGCAGGTCCAGCCGGTCCAGTACGGGCACGCCGTCCCTGGTGACCGTCACCTCGCGCAGCTCCACCTCGCCCGGACCGGCCGGGAGGCCCTGCCGGGTGCCGTCCACGGGGCCAGGGCGGGCGAGGATCTCGGCGAGGCGGGTGGTACCGGCGCGGACCTGGGCTATCTCCAGCAGTACGTCGATCTGGGCGAGCGCGCCGGAGGCCATGCCCAAGTACCCGGTCACCGCGAGGAGTTCGGCCGGGCCGGTCCGGCCCGACGCCACGCCGAGGCCCGCGACCGCCAGGACGACGACCTGGGTCAGCGGGATCAGCAGCTTCAGCTGCCATACGGTGCCGCGCTGAAGGTTCCACAGGGCCTGTCCGGCCGCCGACAGCCCGGGCAGCGGGGCGAGCACCCGGTCGGTCTCGGCGCCGACCGTGCCGGCGGCCCTGATGGTACGGGCGCCCGCGAGCGCCGACATCAGGCGGGCGGAGATGGCGGACTGGGCCTCCAGGTAGCCGGCCTGCGCGGTGGTCGCGCCGCCGATGAAGCGCCGGGAGACCAGCACGACCGCCGGCACGGCGAGGGTGAAGACCAGTCCCGCCCACGGGTCGATCCACCACAGCAGACCGAGCGCGACCACGGAACTGGCCAGGGAGATCACCGAACCGGCGACCGTCACCATGAGCCCCGCCGTGCCCGGCGCGGCCTGAACCACCCGGGCCGTGGCATCGCCCGGTGCCAGTGTCGAGCGGTGACCGAACGTCAGCAGATGTCCCACGGTGTGCGTCTGGAGCCAGGCGCCCGCCCGTCCCACGACCGAGGCGCCCAGCGGGGCGGTCGTGGCGTCCAGCAGACCGGACAGCGCGACCGCCGCGCCGAGCAGGGCCACCGGGCGCACGGCGTTGCCGCCGTCCAGCGCGGCCTTGACCGAGGCCGCGAGCAGTGTGGGGGTGGCCAGGCCGAGCAGTGCCCTGGTGACCATGAGGGCCACCAGGGCGGTCAGCGGGCCGCGGACACGCGCCGCCGTGCTCAGCAGCAGTGCACGGCTTCCGTCCGGGGCCATGTCGCTCTCTCCTTCGTGTCGTACCGCCTGTGCCGAATTGTCCGTGTCGTGCTGTCCCGCGCGTTACCAGGTGGTAGCGCAGGTGCGGGTGGCGATGTCGTCGAGGGTGATGCCGCAGTCGACGGCTTGGACGTGCGTCTCCTCACCGTTCAGCAGTTGCAGGGCGTCGATGTCGGTGTCGGTGTCCGCCATGCTCCGGGCCTCTCCTTTTCGTCCGGCTGTGGGAACGCGTCCGGCTACTGGACCGAGAACCAGCAGGTGATCTTGCAGGTGCTGCCGCAGGGTTCCGGGTCCAGTTCGCCGTCGTACAGCCGGCTCTCCTCGGCGAGGAGGAGCTGGAGCGCGTCCGTCTCGATCTCCATGGGGGGTGTGTCTCCCTTCTTCTTCGGTGGGTCGCGGTCGCCGAGGTAGAGCCGCGCCTCCTCGCCGTTCAGCAGCTGGAGCGCGTCAGCATCCAATTCGATGTCGGTATGCGTTTCCATGAGTCACCTCCTCGCGGAAGTCGTTCGGGTACTCCCCGGTCACCGGATCAGGTGGTGACCAGGCAGCTCTGGCTACAGGTCTGGGCGCAGCTCACGCCGCAGGTCTGGGCGCAGGACTCCGGGTCCAGGCCGCCGCCGTCGTACAGCCGGCTCTCCTCGGCGAGGAGGAGCTGGAGCGCGTCCGTCTCGATCTCCATCACGCTGTGTCTCTTTTCTTCTCTGGGTAGGTCGGGTGGCCGGGCGGGCGCGCGTGCGTTGCGCGCCCGGCCGGTTCGTCATCACAGCCGGCTGTACTCGCAGGTGTTAAAACAACTGGCGGCACAACTCGACTCGCAGGTGACGCGGCACTGTTCGGGGTCGAGGTCTCCGGTGGAGAGCCGCGCCTCCCCGATGTTCAGGAGCTGGAGAGCGTCCGGACTCAGGTCGATGGTGGCGTCCATTCCGTAGGTCACCGCTCCGGGGTGTCGTTCCGGTCCTGCCCGATCACTGGATCAGGCGGTGATGGTGTTGCAGCTGAGCTTGCAGGTGGCAAAGGGGCAGGCATCCGGGTCCAGGTCGCCGCCGTCGTACAGCCGGCTCTCCTCGGCGAGGAGGAGCTGGAGGGCGTCCGTCTCGATCTCCATCACGCTGTGTCTCTTTTCTTCTCTGGGTAGGGTGGGTGACCGGCCGGGCGCGCGTGCGTTGCGCGCCCGGCCGGTTCGTCAGAGAGCGCTGGTGAGGTTGCAGGTGATGTCGCAGCTGTAGTTGCAGCTCACCGCGCAGGTGAACGTGCCGCATTCGTCCTTGTCGCGGTCACCGGTGTAGAGCCGCGCCTCCTCGCTGGTCATCAGCTGGAGGACGTCCAGGCCCAGGTCGATGGTGGTGTCCATGTCCGTAAGTCACCTCCTCTCGGGTGTCGTTACGGTTGTGCCTGTCCTGCCCGGTCACCGGATCAGCCGGTGACGGTGCAGGTGGCGCCGCAGGTGGCCTTGCAGGTGGGGCCGTCGCAGGTGATGCCGCACGTCGCCGGGTCCAGGCCGCCGCCGTCGTACAGCGACGCGTCGGCGGGGCCGAGCAGCTGGAGCGCCTCGATCTCGAGTTCCATGTCCATGAATTCACCTCCTTTCCTCATGTCTCGCGTTCAGTGGTGTGCCATGGCCGCCAGAGGCGGCCGGTTTCCCTGGCCCGCGGATGCCCCGCGACGGGCATCCGGCCGGGTCAGGAAGTCGGTGATCTCGCGCGGCTGCGGAGCGCCCGCGAGAGCGGTGAGGGCCGTGTGGCCCCGGTCGGCGGGCTCCCGGTAGGTGACGTGGCCGTGTCCCGCGTCGATCAGCCGGTGCGCCAACGCCCGTGCGTGGGCGACCGGGATGGTCTCGTCGAGCCGTCCGTGGAGGAGGAACACCCTCGTGCGGATGAGCCCCGCCAACCGCAGCAGATCGCGCGGTCCCAGCACGTCGTCCACGTCGCCGTGGCCCACCAGCCGGTCGATGAGGTTGCGGGTCGGCCGGTACGCGTCCGCGTACAGCGCCGGTACCGAGCTGAACGGCGCCACAGCCACGCAGCCCGACCATCCGTCGGGGTCGGCGGCAGCCGCCAGCAGGGCCAGGAAAGCGCCGTAGCTGCTGCCGTACACCGCCGGCCGGGGTGCGTCCGGTCCGCGCGTCTCGTCGACGTAGGCGCGCAGAGCACGGATGTCCGCGAGGTCGGGCCCGCCCCACGCGCCCCGGATGGCGTCCGCGTGTTCACGGCCGTAGCCCGTGCTGCCGCGCTGGTTGGGGGCGATCACGGCGAGCCCGGCGTCGGCGAACAGCTGGAACAGGCTGTCGAAGGCGAGCGTCCAGTGCCGGTCGGGTCCGCCGTGCAGCACGATCACCACCGGGGCGCCGGCACGCCAGTCGGGCCCGTAGACCACGGCTTCGAGGGAGCCCTTCGCGCCGGGCAGCCGCTCCAGCCGCGCGGGATGCCGGCCGGCCTGAGCGGGCGCCGACCGCAGTTCGCTCTCGCCGGGCCGTACCCAGCCGAAGACGGTGGGCCTGGTCGGGCCTGTGTACGCCAGCCACAGCCCCCGGTGGGTCCAGGCGGCCTCGGGCCCGACGACACCGGGGGGCGTCGCCACCTGGCGGACGGCGCCGGATTCCACGTCGTACAGGGCGAGTTCGGAGCGCGCGCCCCTGTTGACCGACGCGGCCAGGAGACCTCCCGTCGGGTCCAGTGTCAGCGGGGTGACGGTCGAGTCCGGAGTCCCCAGCCCGTCCAGGAGACGTACGACCGTACCGGTCGTCACCCCGAGGCGCGGTCCGGCGCCGGTGTCCAGGGCCAGCAGCACCCGGCCCGCGCGGGACAGCAGGACATGGCCGACGCCGGCCCCGCTGCCGTCGCCGGTGAGCCGGGTGACCCGGTCGCTCTCGAGGGCGGCGGGGTCGATGCGGAGCGGGGTCGGTGTCCCGTCGACGACCGCGGTGACCGCCAGACAGGGGCCGACGGCCGCGGCGCCGCCCAGTCGTCCGGGCAGCCGGACGACGGGCGTGAGCCAGGGCTCGTCGTCCCCTACCCGGAACACCGTGGAATGGTCGTCGGCTCCGTACGCGACGGCCGTGGCGATCCAGCCGGGCAGGTCCAGGCCGGGCAGCAGGCGCAGTGGTGTCGGACAGGGGCCGAGCGATCGGCGTCCGCCGGTCAGGTCGAACAGGTCGATGTGCTGGACACCGCCCGGCTCGTGCCAGGAGAGCAGGGCCCGGCCGTCGTCGAGCGCCACGCACTGGGTCAGGGGCAGGTCCTGGTCGAGGGTGATCCGCAGCCTTCTGCGCGGGCCGGCCTCGGTGAGTTCCCATGTCTCCAGGTGGCGGGCGCCGGCCTCGTCGCCGGCGACGCAGACCGCCCGCAACCCGCTCGGGGAGAACGCCCTGCTGCCGCGGTGGAGGGTCCGGGGCGTCATGCCGGCACCTCATCGAACGCGGTGGCCCGTACGACGCGCTGCCCGGGCCACCCCGCGTCGTCGAGCAGCGGGCGCGGACCGCCGTGCCGCAGACGCAGTAGGAAGGAGACAGTCCCGGCGAGGCCGACACCGTAGTCGACGGTGATGCGCGTACCGCTCTCGTCGGGCAGCAGCGCACGGCCGTCGCGCAGGGCGTGCCGGGTGTGGAGGGTGGCGGCGAGATCCTCGGCCATGGCCCGGTACGGACCGCCGAGGGACTGGTCCATGTCGAGCAGGAAGTCCCCGTTGCCGGCCAGCCCGTGGCAGACGGCGGTTCCGGTACGCGTACGGGCGCGGTGGACGGCGGTCGCCGCTTCCTCGGCCAGTTCCCTCAGGGTGTCCTCGCCGGTGGCACGCCACAGCCGGAGCAGGAAGGTGCCGACCCCCGAGGCGCCGCTGCACAGGTGGTAGAGCATGCCGGTGCCGTTCTCCGCCGTGCGGTCGGTGCGCCAGCGTGCCCCCCAGACACCGCGTTCGGCGGAGCGCGTCAGAGTGTCGCCCGCTTCTCGGGCCAGGTCGAGGAGGTCCTCGCGGCCGGTGGCCAGCGCCGCCTCCAGGAGGAAGGCGCCCACGCCCGCCACCCCGTGGGCGTATCCGAGGTGGGTGATACCGGCGAGCGCGGAGTCGAAGTCCGCCGGGATGGGCCAGAACACCCCGTCGTCACCGCGCACGGCCACTTCCGCAAGGCCGTCGGCACAGGCCGCCGCGCGGTCCAGGAACTCTTCGCGTCCGGTCGCCCGCCACAGCCGCAGCTGTGTCAGGCCGGCTCCGGCCGCGCCGTGGAACAGGTCCGGGTTCTCCCATCGCAGGGGCAGTGCCAGCGCCAGCCGTTCCGCGCGCTCGGCGAGACCGGCGTCGTCGAGACGGCGAGCCGTGTCGTGGAGCGCCCAGGCGGTGCCCGCGCGGCCGAAGTAGAGACCGGGCAGCGGCGGTCGGGCGCCGGGCGTGTCGAGGCGGGCGGTGAGCCAGGAGGCGGTCCGGGCCATGGCGGCCCGGAGGTCGGGGCGTGCGAGCGCCGCGTCGGCCTGAGCCAGCGTGACGAGGACTCCGGCGGCACCGTGCTGCACGTTGCACGGGTCCGTAGTGTCACCGAAGGGTGTGCTCTGCCAGAGTCGTTCGGCGCCGTCGTCGGCCGTGGTCGCCAGTACGTGGGCCAGACCGTCGTCGACGAGCCGGTCCACCGGGTCGTCGCCGGGGTCGCGGGGGCGCGGCAGAGATCCGGAGCCGACAGGACGCGGCTGCTCCACATCTCCCTCCAGGAAGCCGACCGGCCGATCCACCGGATCCCCGCCGGAATCGCCAGAGCGCGGCAGAGGTCCGGAGCCGACGGGACGCGGATCCTCAGCGTGCGCCTCCGTCTGGTCCCCCGCCTGGTCCTCCAGGAAGTCGACGAGCCGTTCCGGCGACCAGCGGTCCGCCGGATCTTGCGCGCACAGGCCGCGCACGGCCGGCGCCAGGGTCCGGGCCGCCGTGTTGTGCTCGACGGTGAGTGCCAGGACGGCGTCGAGTCGTTCCACGACGGTACGGCGGTCGGCGGGCTCGTCGCCCGCGAAGGCCGGGCCGACGCCGGTGGCCATGAAGAAGAGGGTGGCGCCCAGGGAGAAGAGGTCCACGGTGAACCCGGGGGCGGGTCCGTACCGGGGTCCGTCGGCGTACTCGGGTGCGCCGTAGCCCGGGGTGTACGCGCGGGTCCCCCACTCGCCCGGGCGGGCCACGAACTCGGGGTCGATGAGCCGGAGTTCCCCGTCCGGGGTCACCATCACGTTGTTGGGGGTGAAGTCCCGGTAGACCAGGCCCCGGTCGTGGATCTCGCCGAGCAGACGGGTGAGCCGGAGGGCGATGTCGCGGATGTCGTCGAGGGGCGGCCCGGTGACGGGGTCCGGCAGGGCGTCGAACCGTTCGCCGACCCAGCGCGTCAGAGTCGTCCCGGGGACCACGGCCTCCACGAGGAACGTGCGGTCCTCGTGGTCGAAGAGTTCGACGAGGTCGGGTCCGAGCCCGGCCAGTCCGGTCAGCGCCGTCGCCTCCGCGCGCAGTGCGTCCC
This sequence comes from Streptomyces sp. NPDC002156, assembly GCF_053593675.1. Taxonomy (NCBI): domain Bacteria; kingdom Bacillati; phylum Actinomycetota; class Actinomycetes; order Kitasatosporales; family Streptomycetaceae; genus Streptomyces; species Streptomyces sp. NPDC002156. The sequence goes on from NZ_JBSFDA010000019.1 coordinate 86,787, forward strand.
GTGCGTCGAGTCCCGTGTACCAGCTTCCGACGTGCGCCCGGGCCTCCTTGACGATGACCTCGTCGCCGGTCTGCCGGTCCACCGCGCGGTAGACACCGCCGCGCGCGGAGTGCCGGATCGCGTCGTGGACGGCGTAACGGTCCCGCAGCAGCACCTGCCGGGGTGCGCTCGGCGCCTTTCCGGGTCTGCCGGGCGGGCCGGGGAACGGCAGCTCCGCCCAGGCCGGCGGTGCGAACCAGGGGGTGCGCAGATCCTCGACCGCACTGCCGTCGGGGGCCTGGAGCCTGGCCTGGTGGACGCCTTCGTGGGTCAGGTGGGGGACACCGCGGAACGCGCCGTAGCGGTAGTGGACCAGACTGCCCGGGCGGTAGGGGCGGTCGGACAGGATGTGGGGGCCCGGCAGTCCGGCGGTGGCCCGGTCCAGTTCCTCGGCCAGGGCCCGGAACTGGTCGTCGTCGCTGGGGTAGGCGGTGATGAACTTGCCGCACTGGGCGCGGTCGTACCGGATGCCCGTCAGTTCCTCGACGTACGCGGCCCGCGCGGCGAACTTGAACGGGCACCCGTGACGTACCAGCACCCGCGCGGCCCGGACCAGCACCTCGGGCGCCGAGAGCGGGGTCGCGGACACGTGCAGCTTCCAGCCCTGCACCCGGCGCTCCTGCTCCACCGGCCCGACCCGGCACCAGAAGCCTCGCTCGGCCGTCTCCCAGTCCGGGGTACCCGCTTCGTCGTCGAGCACGAAGCGCACCAGTGCCTGCAGAGGAAAACCGGCGTCGCCGGCCCCAGGGTTGCCCAGTGCCACAAGGAACTCCAAGATCGAGCGTGCGGGGAAAGCCGCAGGAATGGCGGGGGATGCGTCCCTGGCGTCCCTTCCTGCGAACACGGTCGATTCTTCGCACTGGCGCCTCCCGCAGCATTGGGGAGATCCCTATCCCCGATCGGGGACGCCCGGCTGGGGTGGCTGCTCCTGCTGCCCGCCGGACGGACGTGACCGAACGGCCGGGCCAAGTCATGGTGGACGGTGGGCGTTCGTAGCGTCGCCCGTCGCGCAGGAGGGCCTGTCGAGCACGGTGTGGAGAGCGCGCCGAGTCCCGCAGAGCTGGGCCGGCCCCGTTTCGCGGAGGCCCGTCCGGGACTCCATGAGCACGTTGTCCAGGGCGTCGCCGATGTACCGACCGAGGCGTCGATGCCGGACTCGAGGAGGTGCGGGGTGAACGCGAACGACGAGCACTGCCCGCATCCGAATGATCAACCAGGCCCGGCCCAGCGGGAGTTCCTGAACGGTCCCGGCGGACGGGCCTGGCGCGCTTGTTCGGTTCGCCGGACCCGGGCCGTCTGCCGGGCCGGGCGTCTAGCTGATCCGGCGCAGGAGGTCGGACAGGGCGAGCCGGGACGTGACGTCGAGTTTGCGGTAGACGCGGGACAGATGGGTCTCCACCGTGCGAGGGCTGAGGAAGAGCCGCTCGGCGATCTCGCGGGTGCGCAGCCCCGCCACGGCCAGTTCGGCGATCTCCCGTTCGCGGTCGCTGAGCAGGCCGAGAGGGTGTGCGGTGCGGCTGTCCGCCGACAGTTCGGCGCGCAGCTGGGCCACGTGTTCCTGCACGAGCAGCGCCGTGGAGGCGCGGGCGATCGCCTCGGCCGCGTCGAGGTGGCCGAAGGCCGCGGCCGGGCCTTGGGTCTCGTGGAGGGAGCGGGCGCCGGTCGCCAGGGTCCAGGCGTACTCCACGGGCATACCGGCGGATCGGAAGGCCTCCCCAGCGAGTTCGAAAAGTTTGGACGCCGCGTCGTGTTCGCCGTCGCTCATGTGGAGTTGAGCTCGGGCCCGGCGTACGTATGCCTCCTGGACCGGCAGTCCGAGCCGCTCGGCCTCCGCCTCGGCGGTCCGGACCAGTCGGTGTGCCTCCTCGCGGTCCCCGCAGCTCAGCGTGGCCATGGCCAAGAGGGAAAGCAGGTAGGGCCGGGAGAAGGGCCTGACCAGCGGCAGTCCTTTGCTGACCCCGCTGTCCAGCAGGGTCCGCCGGCACCCGGCGGCATCATCGGCGAGCAGCCGGGCCTGTGCGAGCAGGCCCGTCGCCGAGGCGGCCCACCAGTTGTGGCCTGCCGAGGTGATGCTCGTCGCCTCCTCGACGAGGGCGACGGCCTCGTCGGCGTACTCCCGGCCGCGGGACCACACGAGCGCCGTCGCGCGCATCGCCTGCGCCAGGGCGACCGCGGGCGGCACGCCCAGGGAGCGGGCCAGAGTCTCGACCTCTCGGGCATGCCGCTGGGAGGCGTCCAGGTGGCCGGTCCACTGCTCGGCCATGGCGAGTCCCAGCAGCCGGTGGAGCAGGATGGGTTGCTGGGGGCCCGTGTGGTCGGCGGTCAGCCCCCGGCTCAGGTGGCGGACCGCGTCCGTGAACCGCTCCAGGTAGAGCTCGGCGCTGCCGAGCAGGGCAAGGGTTTCCGGCGTGCGCCCGGCGAGGGGGTCCGGAAGGGCGTCGACGAGCCGGGCACAGTGGGTGACTTCGTCGGCGGCCTCGTCGAGGTCACCGGCGTGGGTGGCGCAGAGGGCGTTGAGGACCCGCAGTACGGTGCGATCCGTCTCCTTCGTACCGTCCGCTTCGACCGGCGTCCGTACGGCCTCCCGGAGCAGGGCGCGTGCCTGGTCGTGCGTACCGCGCAGGACATGGACCAGCCCGTACTCGATGATCAGTTCGGCGGCCTCGGCCGGCAACGGATCCGGCAGCGGTCTGGGCAGCAGTCCGAGAGCGGCGCCGGCGATGGCCGCCGCTTCCGCGTACCGGCCGAGCTGCCGCTCGGCGCCGGCGCAGACGGCGTGGGTCTGAAGCAACTGCCGCTCACCGAGAGTCTCGGGCCGGCGTCCCAGTAGTTCGTGCGCGCGGGTGCGGGCCTCGTCCAGCCGGCCCGAGGCGATCAGCGCACGACAGCAGGCGACTTCCATCTCGGTCCGTACGGTGGAATCGCCTCCCCCGTCGGGCAGGGCCTCCAGGGCCAGCCGAAGCCAGTGAGCCGCAGCCGCCGGTTCCTGTGCGGTGATCTCGGCGGCCCCTTCCGCCAGGGTGCGCGCGGCGAGAGCGGCGTCGGTGCCCAGCAGGTGCTCGGCGTGGCGGGCTCGTTCGCGGGCCCGCCCGCCACGGCCGGTGATGAGTTGCAGGGCGCGACGGTGGGCGCGCAGCCGGAAGGAGAGTCCGGCTCTCTCGTACGCGACATGGCCGACGACGGGATGACGGAAGGTCAGGCCGCCTTTCCAGTCGGCCGAGCGCACCAGATCCGCCCGCTCCAGTTCGGCGAGTGCGTCGAGCGTGCTGTCCATCCCCAGGCCGGAGACCTGGGCGGTGTCCTCCGGCCGGAACGGGCTGCCGATGACGGCCGCCGCCGACGCCGTGACCGCCGCCTGCGGCGACAGCGCGTCGAGCTCGGCGATCAGTGGCTTCGCCTCGCGCAGCAGCCCGGCGGTGTCGGTGCCCGGGCGCTCCGGCCAGTGCTCGGGGTGCCAGTTCGCCGCTGCGAGCAGCCGCACGTGGCGCGGATTGCCCTCGGCCGCGGTGCACAGTTGGGTGGCGAACTCCTGGAGTACGGCCGGGGTACGCGGTCCGGAGCCCCCAGGGGCGCGCAGGTCGGCCAGCAACGCGGCCACTGGTTCCGGGGCGAGGGGGCCCGGTTCGACACGCGTCACCGCGCCGGCCCGTGCCCCGTCCTCCAGCGCTTCCCGAAGCTCAGGTGGCGTCTGACCGGGACGGTGGGCGAGGGCGAGCAGGAAAGGGCCGGGCACCACGGATCGCACCAGCCGAACGAGCAGCGCCGTCGAGCCCGGATCGCACCAGTGGATGTCGTCCAGGACCAGGGCGCAACCCGCCGCCCACTCGGCGGGCCGGTCACCGACCTCGTCGAAGCGCCGCGGGCCGCCGTCGGCCGCGCGTGCCGCCCAGGCGTCGCGGAACACCTGCAACGAGGCGGTGTTGCCGCGTACGGCGTGGGCGCGGACCACCGGGATGCCCCGTTGCGCGGCCAGCTCGGTCAGCGCGGTGGCCAGGCTGGTCTTCCCGATGCCCGGCTCTCCGGAGATCTCGACGACCGAGCCCTGACCGTTTCCCAACGCCTCCACGGTCCGCTTGAGCAAGGAGAGTTCGGCCTGCCGCCCGACGAGGCGCTCCCTGGCAGCCGGTATGGGCGCTGCGGCCATGAACGCCGTTCTCCCTCCGCACAGGGTACTGACAGGACAACCATACAGACGGAAACCACTGGGCTCGACTTCCGTTTTTGAAGTGACACGCATACTTGGACGTCGATTGCGATGTCACAGTTGCGTATTGCAGCCGTTTCAGTCAGGGATGTCCCACGTGAACCGGTGCACATGGATACCGAAGTACGGGAAGGACTCCACGGCGCGCACTCCTGGGATGGTGCGGACCCTGTCGTTGATGATCGTGGACAGCTCGTCCATGGTCCGGCACACGACCTCCGCGAACAGGTCGCAGGAACCGGCTGTGGACACGAGGTAGATCACGCTGTCGATGGCCTCCAGCGCGTCGATGATCTCCGGGAGTCCACCGTCGACCTTGATGGCGAGCAGCGCCATGACGGGCAGTCCGAGTTTCAGCGGGTCCGTGACCGCGGCGAACTCCAGCAGGCCGCGCTCCGTCAGGCGCTGCACACGGGCTCGCACGGCCGGAGCGGACAGCCCCACCTCCCGGCCCAGGTCGGTGTACGAGGCGCGGCCGTCCTGCTGAAGCAGCCGGATCAGAACCTTGTCGACTGCGTCCAGCTCGATACGGGCCGTCACGCGCTCCTCTTTCCTCCCTGGGTGTCCGGACGCGACCGTAGCAATTCGGCGACGTCAGCCGGAGGAGTCCCCTGACGCCCAACGGTACGGCAGGTACGTACAAGGCTTACGTACTTCCCCCGACGTATTCGCACTTGGGTTCGATGAAGGTTGATCTCGCAGCTGACCACTGTTGTGAGGGAGACATCGTTGGACACGCCCTTGGACCGAGCACGATCCTCCGTCTGTGAGGAGCCTCTGACCGGTCGTGAGCGGGAGACCGAACGGCTACGGCGGGTCGTCACGGCTCGCACGCACGCGGGGCCCTGGCTGCTGGAGATCACCGGAGACCCCGGCATCGGCAAAACCCGGCTGCTGACGGAATGGACCGGGCTCGCCGAGAGGGCGGGGCTGACCGTGCTGTCGGGCAGAGTGTCAGGGGCGGATCGGGGACGGCCGTTCGGGGTCTTCCGCACACCGGTCGTCCGGGCCCTCGAACTTCCCGGTGTGCTCGCAGCGGTCGCCCCGGAGGACCGGGCATTCCTGCTCCGCCACTTCACGGAAGCGGTAGCGGAGGGGGAGGAGGAGCCAGAACCGGAAACAGGGCCGGGACCGGAAGCAGGTCCGGACGGACCGGCGGCCGGGGCCGAGCCCCCCGCCGAGGAACAAACTCGACTGCGCCGATGTATCGCGGGTCTCCTGTGGGCGGCGGCCGGTGACCGCCGTCGTCTGACCCTCTGCCTCGACGACCTCCAGTGGGCCGACGACGAGTCCGTCGAGCTCCTGGGCCATCTCCTGCGCCGGCCCCGGCCTGGCACGTCGCTGATCCTCGTGTGTTCCGTACGCCCCAGGCAGCGGCCGACGGCATTGACGGCGTGTCTCGCCGATCCGGACGACGCCTTCCGCGTGGAGCGGTTCCGGCTCGGGCCGCTGCCGCGCGGCACGGCCGGTGAGCTGCCCGGCCTCGCAGCGACCACCGAACGGCAGCGATTCCTGTACGAGGCCGCCGGCGGCAATCCGTTCTACCTGCGCGTGCTGTCCCAGTCACCAGGACCGCTCGCGCCACCCGGCGGGATCAACCCATGGGTCCTGTCGGACGAGACGGTCATGACAGCGGGCTCCGTGCTGGCACGTGAACTCGCCCCTTTGGACGCCGCGGAGCAGGACGTCCTGCGGGCCGCCGCCGTGCTGGGCGAGGAGTTCGACCCCACACACCTGGCCGAACTGGCAGGCCGGGACCCGGCGAGCACCACACAGGCTCTCGACCGTCTGATCGCCATGGACCTGGTCCGCGCCGATCACGCCCAGGGACGGCGGTGCCGCCTGCGCCATCCGGTGCTGCGCACCGTTGTCTATCAGGGCGCGCCGCACGGCTGGCGCCTGGCCGCGCACACACGCGCCGACCGCGTCCTCCGGGAGGCGGGCGCCGACCCGGCGCAGCGTGCTCCGCACGTCGCCCGGTGCGCTGAGCCCGGTGACCAGAACGCGGTCCGCCTGCTGACGGAAGCGGCCGATCAGGTGTGTGACACGGATCCGGCGGCTGCCGCGTCATGGCTGAGCACGGCGCTGAGCCTCATCCGCGAGGACGGAGAGGGGCTGCGGGTGCGGCTGACGACGTCCTTGGCGCGCTCGCTCGGAGCCATCGGGCAGTTGCGCGAATGCCGGGAACTGCTGCGACGGATCCCCCGGCCGTCCGGCGCACCTCGCACCAGGGCGGACACGGAACTCGTGGCGTTCCATGCCATGGTCGAACGCCACCTCGGCAACTACGGCCGGGCCGAGTCCCTCCTGACAGCCGAACTCGCCCTGATGGCCGAAGACGCCGAAGACAACGACGGCGTCGCCGATTTCGCCGAGCTGAGCAACCCTCTGCGGCTGGAGCTGGCCACGGTCAGTCTCCTGCGCCGCGCGTTCCCCCGCTCACGGGCACTGGCCGAGGATGTGCTGCGGCACGCGACGGAGGTACAGAACCGCCACCTCCGCATGGCTGCCACCGTCCGTCTCACCCACTGCAGTGCCTTCGCGGGAGACGTCCCCACTCTGCTGCACCGGGCCCGGGAGGCCGGCGCACTGGTGGACTCGACGGGAGACAGCGAACTCACTCCGCACCTGGACACCGTCTCCCAACTCGGCTGGGCCGAGGCCCTCGCCGAGCGGCATCACGACGCGCTGCGCCACACGGCCCGCGGGATCCGGCTCGCGCAGATCTCGGGACAACTGTTCGTCCTGCCCTACCTGCGGCTCGCGCACGCCTACGCCAGCGTCAGCGTCGGCCGGCTCTCGGACGCGCTGAGATCGGCCGAAGGCGCCGAGGAGGACGCCCACCGGATGGAGCGGCCGGCCCTGCTCGGCTTCGCCCTGGCCCTGCGCGCCTGGGCCACCGCGCTGGTGGACGGCCCGGACGTCGCCACGACGACGGCAGAGCGGGCGGTGCAGGAGCTGGGTGCGGGCGGCAGGCTCTGGGCGGTCACCGCCGGGGTACTCGCCGACGTCCGGCTCGACCAGGGGCGGCCCGGCGAGAGCCTGGAGCTGATCCGGTCGGCCATGGAGCACGACAGGCATCCCGGCACCGCCCGGTCCATCAGGCCGCGCTGCGGCTCGCGGTACGGGGAGCGCTCCGGGTCGCGGGCGAACATCGAC
>NZ_JBSFDA010000020.1:0-89369 GCF_053593675.1 Streptomyces sp. NPDC002156
GGGGCTCTGCCCCCTGGACCCCCGCTCTTCAAACTCCCCCAGAGGGGGCCCCAAGGGGCTGGATTTTGTCGGCCGGGGCTGGACAGCCATGGTCAGCAGGCTGTTGCCGGGGTGATCTTGCGGACGTCGGGGGTGCGGAGGGTGAGGGGTTTGGTGGTGTTGCCGGTGGTGGGGAGGAGGGTGACGTTCTTGGGGGTGTAGGAGACCAGCTGGCCGCAGAAGTCCCCGGTGGCGGTGGTGACCTTGACGAGGTCGGCGGCGGGGTCCTCGGTGTGGGTCCAGGAGACGCCCAGCGCGGCGGCCACGAGGGCCATGCCGAGGGTGAAGGCGGCCGCGCTGAGGTAGATCGCCCGGCGTGCACGGCCGATCTCCTTCATGGTCCATGCGCGCAGCGAGCGCCCGTAGAGGAAGGTCTGCTCGCCGGGTTTGCCGAAAGAGGCGCGGACGGCGAGCAGCGAGCCCACGACGAGGAGCAGGAAGGCGGTGCCCAGCAGTGAGAACGCGACGGTCTGCCAGGGCGAGGGCAGCTTGGACAGGTCGTCGCGGCCCTTGAGCACGGCGAGGATCGTGATCAGGGCGGTGAGCCCGATCAGGCCGTTGCGCCAGCCCTCCGCCTGCTTGCGGAGCACGTCCAGCTGGCTGAACTCGAGTTCACGGCCCAGCTCGGTCCAGCGGCGGATGACGCCGGGGCTCAGGGGACGCTGGCTCACGGCATGTTCCCGGAGTTCGGCTTCAGCTCCCACTGCGCGCCGCAGCCCACGAAGAACAGCGGCTCAGGCTGTCCGGCGTGCGCGAAACCGCATTCGCAGAAGAACGTCTCGGAGGCCGTCAGCGCGTCCTGCTCGGCCTGGGACGGCGGTTTGGCCTTGGACCAGGGGAACATTCCCTTCGTACCCGCCATCCCCCTCGGGATCGTGGTGGTGGTGTGGCCGTGGCAGCGGGGGCAGGAACCCGTGACCGTCACACCCTCGGCGTCCGCGCTGACCTGGAACGGGGTGTCCACGGTGCCGAGAGGGATCTGCTGGTACTCCTCGTCGTGCTTGTGGGAGGGGGTGCTCAAGACTCTTGCTCCTGGGGTTCGTGCGGGTCGGTGGTGTTCTCGGCCGGTGCGACGTGCAGCTGGAACATGTCCGCGTAGAGGTTCAGGCGCTCTCTCACCCAGTGGCTGGTGGTGTCCAGTTCGCGGGCCAGTGCCTCGACCTGGGCCGTGGAGACGGTGCCCTGCAAGGCCGGTTCCTGGCCGTTGAGGCCCTCGCTCAGAAGGACGAGGTCCTGCCAGAGGGGGAGGGTGTTCGGGGCGTCTGCCACATCGACAGCGAGCGCGATGCCGAGAGGCTCGTAGTGGCGCAGCCGCTCGCACACGGCCCGGACCGGTTGGCCGATGCGGCCGGCCACGGCCACCAGCTCCAGCGGTCCGCAGGGGGAGGGGTCACGCGGCCTGTCGAGGCTCATGCGATCGGAGAGGGCGAGCAGATCGTGCTGGTCGGGTCTGATCTTGGCCAGCAACGCGCGCTGTTCGTCCGTGAGTTCGGGAATCAGGGCGCCGAGCGCACGGTAGGGGGCGAGCTGGTCGAGTGCCTCGCTGATGGTGAGGGTCGCCTCCTGGGCGTAGCGGGCGAGGTGGAACGGTGTGATCTCGTTCCAGGAGACCCGGATCGGCTCGTCCGTGCCTCTGCCCTCCAGATTCGTCATCAGGGCGGTCTCCGCCAGGCTGGGATTGAGGTGGAGAGCTTCGTCGGGAAGGGGCGGGACCTCCTTGCCGAACACGGCCTTCCGGGCGCCCAGCCGCTTTGCGCAGCGCTCCAGTGATTCGCCGAGTTCGCCCGCCGCGCGGACGAGCGTGGCCGTTGTCCAGGGGACGTGAGGATCGAGGCTGCCGACGAAGAGGGCGACCCGGTCACGTGGGGGGAGATCCATCCAGCGGCGCAGCGGTTCGAGGTCGGGGGGGACGTTCATGCCCAGGGCCGCCACGCGCCGTACCCGGGAGGCGACCACGTCCCACGCCTCGTACTCCACGTCCGCCCCGAGGCCCGGGGTCCCTCTGCCACGGATGTAGCAGGAGGCCAGGAAGTCGATGGGGATCGACTGGCCGGGCAGCGACCCGCGGCTCGTTCCGCGCAGGACCAGCAGTTTCAGGTCGTCCTGTTCCAGCAGAGGATGGCCGTCCGACTCCGGGTGCAGCTCCGGCAGTTGAAGGCCTGCCTGCCCGGCGAGTTCCTCGACCGAGCGCAGATAGGCGTCAATGGTCATCTCGTTCTGCGTGGCCTCGACCAACAGGTCCCGGAGGGTGGGCTCCGGGATCTCCTTGCGGAAATCCCAGAGTTTGCTGAACCGGTCCCACTCGTCGGAACTGGGTGCGGCGGCCAGTAGCTGCGCTTCGGAGGGGAGCCGGTAGTCGAGGAATTCCCAGGCCTTCAGCTCCGCCAGGACCTCGGCGCTGGTGGCATCGAGTCGTTCCGCCAGCCGGGCGATGTGGACCGGCAGGACGTTTCTGGGCAGGCCGTGCGGGCAGTAGACGTGCTCGTTCTCCGTCCACCCGGCCAGCAGTTCGGCGTCCCTGGTCGTCGCGACGTGTTCGGCGATGCGGGCGGCGGGTACCGAGGGCACTTCCAGTCCCAGTGGTGCGAACCGACGGCAGCGCTCCAGCAACTCGCCCACCTTCAGACCGCTGGCGGCCGATATGGAGAAGAGCGCGCCCGCGGCGGGCTGCCGCTCGGCCCGGTACGGTTTCGACCAGTCGCGCATCCAATGGACCAGGTCCATGTCGACGCGGTCCGGAACGATGTCCAGCACGGGGGTTCCGTCCGCCGCGACGGATTGCCCCCGGATGCTGGGGCCAAGCATCGCGAACCGGCGCAGTTCACGGAGTGCCACCGCGACGGACCGCTGGTTGTCGAACGAGTACGCCACCAGATTGCGCGGACTGCCGATGGCCCGGTTGAGGAGAATGTTGTCGCCCGGACGCGGAACGGGGTACCCCGTCACGTCCTTGGGCATGGAGCTCGGGTCGTGGAGATCGACAACGACCTTCAGACCCTGGCCCCGCAGGACCGCGAGTCGCCATGGGGCCGTGGGGTTGTCCCTGTTGCTGAGGCGCAGTCGCCGGTCGCCGGGCTCCGAAGCCAGGAGCGAGCCGTCGTCGGGGAACCAGCCGACGGCGTCCAGTGGGACGTCCGGCCAGTGGTGCGAGGAGCCGCGGCGGACGGGCAGACCGAGTCCCTGGTCGGACAGTTCGGCGGCTATCGCGCGGGCCAGCGAGACGTCGTCCATCTCCAGCTTCCACAGCCACTCCAGGTCCAGTCCCGCCCAGCCGGGCAGATCCGCTGCTGCCTCGCGTACCTGCTCCGAGGCCCATTTCTCGTCCCAGTTCAGCAGGCTGTTGCGGTTGACGCTGAGCGTCGGTGCCTTCGGGCCGGTCAGGTTGACGACGTAGCCGAAGGGCTCCTCCGAGGTGACGATGCCGTCGGCGAGCACCATGCCCTTGTCCGCCACCCACCAGACAGGCCCCCTCGCGTCGAGCGGCGGTACGGGATCGGTGTCGTCCCTGGACGCCGGGTGCCGCAGCTCGCCGGCACCCCAGGTGTCGTCCGGGTCGTCGCCCTCCTCATGGCTGAGGACCAACTCGTACTCGTTGAACCGCACTTGGTCTCTCAGCACGTCGAACGCGGACACCTGCTCCTCGTCGCCCTCGGGCTCGCTCAGCATGAGCCGGACCCGGGTGCCGCCCTCGCGCATCGGATCGTCGCCGCCCACGTACTGGCGGATGCGGAACAGACCGCTGCTGCTGGAGATGTTGACGACGAGCGGGTCCTGGACGGGGTGACCCTCCGTGTTCACCTTCCGGGTCACCAGGGTGACCTCGTCGGCGATCATGAAGTAGCTGAGGACACCGATGCCGAACCGGCTGTAGGGGTAGAGCCGCAGTTCCTGGTCCGCCTCCAGCCAGCAGGCCTGCTCCTGCCGGAAGGCACGGGTCTGGGAGAACCGGCGGCCGGCCCGGCTGAAGGTCTGCTCCAACTGGGTCCGGTCCATGCCGACGCCGTTGTCGCGGCACTCGATGTAGGCGCGGCCCGGACGGCCGTCCACGGACGGTTCGCGGCCCTGCGTGATCCGGATCTCCGCGGGCCTCTGGTGCGGGGCACCACCCTTGAGATCGAGATACCTCCGTCTCAGTTCGCGGTAGCGGCACGCGTCGGCGGCGTTCTGGTACAGCTCCCGTACGGCCAGCGACCGGTCGCCGTACAGCTGATGGCCCATCAACAGCTCGCGGATCTCGTCCTGCGCCAGCTCGAAACGCAGCAGCGGCGTGGAATAGAGCGGATCTGTGGAGGGCTCCCGGGTTGAGGGACGCAGCTGGTGAGTGGTGAGCGCGCCCGGCCACTTGCCCGGCAGTCCGTCCGGGAACTGGGCCTGGGCCGCGCGAAGGGAGCGCAGCACGGTTTCCGCGCGCCGCGCGAGGTCCGTGAGAGCTTTGTGGAGGGCGGGGTGCCGGCAGAGCAGATTCAGGTCCAGGCCGTCCGGCTGAGGGGCCCATCGCCATCCGGACTGGAGTGTCTTCACGATCTCGGCGGGAACGACCGGGTCCGCCACCCCCACGTGATCGGGCAGTACGTCGGGGAACTGCCGTACGTCAGCGGCCAGAAGGCCGGCGAGTCGCACCAGGCCCAGTACGCCCCACCAGCGCACGGGCTCGGGGCCTTCGGAGGTCGTCAGCTCCGGGGGCGCCTTGCGGAAATGCTGGTTGTACGCAGGCAGATCGACCGGCTCGTCGGCGAGGAGCTGCATACCGTGCGCCAGCAACACACGGAACTCCTCCGCCTGGTCCCCGTGCTCCTGCCCGGGGCCGAGCAGCGCGGTGGCGAGACGGCTGATCAGTTCCCGGCCGCCGGGGTCCGGTGGATCGATGAGCTGCTCGGCCACCCAGCGGTGGGCCAGCCACGCCGCCAGTGCCCGGTGGGCCTCGGTCTCGCCCCGTCGGCCGTGCCCGCGGGCCTTGCGCAGCAGCTGCGGGTGGCTCTCGTGGATGTACTGCAGCTCGTTGCGATCCTTGGAGGGCTTCGCGTCCGAAGACTTCGGTTCGAGGTCGAACGGCTCGGCGTCGTGCAACCGGCTGAGCATGCGGGCCCACATGGCCTCCCGCAGGAACGGCAGCGCCATGAGGAGGCCGGTCTCCAACGGGGAGCGGGCGGCGTCGCCGAGCAGCAGCTCCGGCATCACCCGGTTCACCGTCCGGGTCGGCAGGCTGGGATCGCTCCAGGGGTCGTCGAAGCGGGGCTGGTCCTTCAGTACGGAGACGGCGCAGTGGTACGCGAACGCCGCGACACGCTCCCGCATGGCCGAGTCCGGCCCCTCCTCACCCCGTTCGGCAATCCACAGCGAGGACTTCTCCACTTCCTCGCGCCACAGCAGCGGGATCTCCGAGCCCTCGCACAGGTCCGGGAAGTCCGACAACTCCTCGTCGCGGGGCGCGCAGTTCATGTGCGGCCGCTGCTCGCCCGCCCGTTGCGCGTAGGCGCTGGTCTGGTACTTGGCCTGGCCGAAGACCTCTTCGAGGGAACGTTTCGGGGCGTAGCGGTCCAGCGCCTCCGCGAGCGCCCGGGTGAAGAAGCTCCCGTTGTCGTCGTAGTGGCACCGCTGCCCCCTGCCACAGCCGACCAGCAGCGCGAGCCGTTTCGACGGGGCATGGACGGTGGCGGCCCCGAAGCCCGCCGTGGCGTCGTCGGGGCCGCTGTCACGGCACGCGTCCACGACGTAGACCACCGACTCCGCCCGGCACCCGGCCAGGTAGGACGTCATGTCAACGGGAAGGAGCGAATCGAGCTGGGCCTTCGACCAGTCCAGCCCCCGCTCCGGAGCGAGCGCGTCCCCCGGAACCAGATAGTCCGTCCCCCCGACATGCACCCCGTGCCCCGTGAAGTACACGAGCAGCAGCTCGCACTCCTCCTGGGCCGCCCGTTCCAGCGCGGTGGTGATGTCGTTCCGCTCCACGGGGCCGTCCTCGCCCTGTCCCAGGGTGCGGACGGAGTATCCCGACGCGGCCAGCTGCGTACCCATCGCGTCGAGGTCGTGCGCCACGGGCTCCGCCAGGGAGCCGAACCTCTGCGCGGCACGCGGGGTGTCGGCCACCCCGATGAGAAGAGCGGATCGTCTGATCGTCACGCGGGGACGTTAGCGCGACTTCGGCCTGCCGCGTACTGGTTTGCAGGGATAAGTGAATCGCCGTCAGGACGCCCCCGGTGTCACCAACCCCGTCTCGTACGCGCAGATCACCGCCTGCACCCGGTCCCTGAGACCCAGCTTGCTCAGCACGTTGCTCACATGCGTTTTGACGGTGTGTTCGCTCACGAACAGCGTCGTCGCGATCTCCGCGTTGGACAGGCCGCGCGCCAGCAGCCGCAGCGTCTCCTCCTCGCGGCCGGTGAGGACCTCCAGGCGCTGCGGAGTCGGCTCGACGGCGGCCTTCGCGCGGCGGGTGCGGACGATGTCCGCGACCAGGCGGCGGGTCACCGTGGGAGCCAGCAGCGAGTCGCCGGCCGCCACCACCCGTACCGCGTGGACCAGGTCGTCGCGGCGTACGTCCTTCAGGAGGAAGCCGCTCGCGCCCGCGTACAGCGCCTCGTACACGTACTCGTCGAGGTCGAAGGTGGTCAGCATGACGACCTTGCAGCTGGACTGCGCGCACACTCGGCGGGCCGCCTCCAGGCCGTCCATGCCGGGCATACGGATGTCGAGCAGGACCACGTCGGGGGTGTGCCGGACGACCGCGGCGACCGCCTCGGCGCCGTCGCCTGCCTCCGCGACGACCTCGATGTCCTGCTGCGCCTCCAGGATCATGCTGAAGCCGCTGCGGACGAGTTCCTGGTCGTCGGCGACCACCACCCGGATGCTCATCCCCTCATCCCATCACCCCAGGGCCGCCTGCCGGTCAACGGCGGTGGGCAGGCGGACGACAACGCGGAAGCCGCCGGCCGGGCGGGGGCCCGCGGTCGCGCTGCCTCCGCAGGCGGCTGCCCGCTCCCGGATGCCGATCAGACCGTGGCCGCCTTCGTGCGCGTCCTGTTCCGGGCCTCTGCCGTCGTCCGTCACGGTCAGCGTCAACTCGTCCTCCCGCCAGTCGAGTTCGACGTCAGCGCTGGCAGCGTACGCGTGTTTCACCGTGTTGGTCAGGGCTTCCTGGACCACACGGTAGGCGGCCACCTCGGCCTCGGGGTGGAGGGGGCGGGGAGCGCCCGCCGTGCGCAGTTCGATGCGCAGGCCGGTGGAGTCCCGCACCTGCTGGATCAGGGCGGTCAGGGAGGCGAGGCCCGGTTGAGGGAGGTGTCGCGCGTCTCCGTTCCCTCGTCTCGTCTCGCCCTCTTCCTCCTTCAACACCCCGAGAATGCGGCGCAGTTGCTGCATCGCGTCCCGTCCGGCCCCGGCGATGGCGTCGAAAGCCGCCTCCGCGCGTTCCGGGTCGCTGCGTACGACGACCGGGCCCGCCTCCGCCTGTACGACCATCAGGCTCACCGCGTGGGCGAGGATGTCGTGCATGTCCCTGGCGATCCTGGCCCGTTCCTGTGCCAGGGCCCGCGCGGTGTCGGCGGCCCGCTCGCGTTCGAGACGGCGGGCGCGGTCCTCCACGGCGGCCGTGTAGGCGCGCTGCACCCGGGTCAGCACCCCGAGGCCGTACGCGCAGCCCAGGCTGGTCAGATGGAAGGCGTACTCGAAGGGAAGAGCGTTCTCCTTGTGCTGCATGACCAGGATGCCGCCGGTCACCCAGCCCGCGAGCATCGCGCGGCGCTGCCAGGGCGGGGCCTGGCTCGCCATGGTGAACAGGACCACGAGGCCGCCGTACTCCACGTCCGGTGGCGGTGCGTGGTAGACGGCCATCGCCGGGGTGGCCACCGAGACCGCACAGGCGCACACGAAGGGGGTGCGGCGGCGCCATATCAGGGGGAGTGCGGTGGCTGCGGCAAGGAGCCAGCCCTGCCAGGTGAGTTGGTCGTCGCCCTCGTCGGGGAACATCCACTGGAGGGAGGCGGCGAAGAGGACCAGTGCCGCCAGGGCGGCATCGACGGCGTAGGGGTTCGCTGTTCGTAGGCGGGCCAGGGCCGATGAGGTCCAGGTGGGTGGGGGCATGTCGGCTCCTTCGGGGCAAGGGGCCGGTTCAGTATTGCGAGGGGGGTGCTGCCGCGTCCTCACCGGTGCGGGGGATTTTGGCTGCGGGTGCGTCGTGGCTTGTCGCGCAGTTCCCCGCGCCCCTGTCGGGGGGGCTTCGCCCCCTCCTCAAGGGCGCCAGCCCAGTGCCCGTGAGATGCCTCTTGCCGCCAGTCTCACCGCTGGCACCAACACCGGTACCTGGGCGTCTGCTTGAGGGACCACGATCGATACCGCTGCCACCACCCCGCCGGTCTGTCCGCGTACCGGGGCCGCCACCGAGAGGGCGTCGTCGGTGACCTGGCGGCTGCTTACCGCGACTCCTGTGCGGCGGACTTCGGCCAGGGTGCGGCGGAGTTTGGTCGGGTCGGTGATCGTGTGGGGGGTGAAGGCGGCCAACGGGCCCTCGCAGTAGGTCTGTTGGAAGTCGGCGTCGCTGTGGGCGAGGAGGACCAGGCCTACGCCCGTGGCGTGCAGGGGCCAGCGGGCGCCTACCCGGATGTGGACGCCGACCGCCGAACGGCCCGACAGCCACTCGATGTAGACGACCTCGCCGCCGTCCCGTACCGCCAACTGCACGTTCTCGTGTGTCGCTTCGTACAGGTCCTCCAGATACGGCAGCGCGATCTGCCGCAGCGCCAGCCCGCGCGGGGCGAGCGCCGCTACCTCCCACAGCCTGAGGCCGACGTGGTAGACGCCGGCCTCGTCCCGCTCCAGGGCGCCCCAGTCGGTGAGGGCGCCCACGAGGCGGTGGGTGGTGGTGAGGGTCAGCCCGGCCCGCCGGCTGATGTCCGTGAGGGACAGCGCGGGGTGCTCGTGGTCGAAGGCGCTGAGCACGGACAGCAGCCGGTCGGGCGCGGAGCGGGTGGTCATGGGCGGGCAGCTCCCGGGGGCGTTGACGGGTGGGTGCGGGCCACGTCGTACGGGCGTGGGTACTCCGTCGGGCGGTACGTCACGTAGCGCGCCGCCGTCGTCGGATCCGCCTGCTCCGCGCGGGAGTTGAGGGCGGTCGCCGACGTGTCCCAGTGGCCCGTGTCCAGGCGGTCCTCCAGGGCGTGTACGGCGGCGACGGTCTCGCCGGTGGTGAACGTGCAGTGTCCGGGGCCGTCGACATAGGCCTGGCTCAGCAGCGTGCCCGAGCCGCCCGCGGTCGCCGCCCGCCGGTAGGCGCTCTCCGCCTGTACGGGGATCAGCGCGTCGCCGGTGGTGTGGATGTTCAGCTGGGGATCGGTGAGGCGGCCCGTGAACGCGCTGGTACGGCTCATCCAGGTCTTCGCCTTGGCGTCCGCGGTGATCCGGGGGGCCTTGTTCAGCGTCTTCAGGTCGTCGCGCAACGAGAGTCCCGCCTCCTTGTACAGCTCGGTCACCTCCTTGTATACCGAGGACCGGTGCAGCATCAGGGTGTAGTCGACGCCCGTGTTCCAGGACGGGTTGCCGCCGGCCCGGGATTCCGCCTCCTGGCGCCAGCTGAACGCGGGCAGCCGGATCAGGCCGGAGACCGCCGCGTACTGGTTGGCCTGCTGGCCGGCCCAGTCCGTGGGGCCGGGGACGGGCTGCGAGGCGTCGTTGTAGCCGGGGATGTTGTGCAGGGCGGCGGCGAGCGCGATCCGGGCCCGGCCCTCCGGCGTCTGCTGGGCCGCGGTCACCTTCGTGGCGAGCGCGCCGGCGGCCGACTGGGCGGCGGCCTGGTCGGCGAATCCGGTGAGCTGGATGCCCGAGTCCGGGGCGAGCAGCGTACGCAGCGCGAAGACCGGGTCGAGCGTGCTGTTCCAGTTGGCGACCCCGCCCTGCACCAGACCGCAGATCGACAGCGAGCCGTCGAAGCGGTCGGCGTGCCGTTCGGCCAGGGTCGTCGTCACGAAGCCGCCGTACGACTGGCCCCAGGCGAGCGTCCGGCGGGCCTCGCCGAACCGCGCGGTGAACAGGTCGAGCGTGGCCAGCTGGTCGGGCACGGCGTCGGTGACGGCCCACCCGGTCGTCGCGTACGACGACCCGATGAGCGCGTACCCGGCGTCGAGCAGCTCCTGCTGTACGCCCGAACTCGGGGCGTCCTGGGCCGGGTTGGGGGCTCCGGCCGGGCGGTAGCCGTGGCTGAACAGGAGCACCGTCCCGTTCCAGTCGGCCGGCTTCTCCAGCAAGTAGGCGGCACCGGAGGGCAGTTGGCCCTCCACGCGCTCGGCGGCGGAGGTCGTAGCGGCCTGCGCGGAGACCAGGGGGGTGGCGAGTAACGCCGCGGCGAGGAGGACGAGAACACGGGAGTTCACGGGCGGATCCCTTCGGGAGTGGGGGTTTCCTGGGGGAGGGCGGGGGCGTCGAGCGTGTCGGTGTTGGTCTCGCGCATCCGCCAGACGGTGACCGCGGTGATCGTCGCGCCGCCGCACAGCAGCAGCGAGACGGGCGTACTGCCGCCGCCGTTCGAGGCGAGCAGGCTGCTCGCGATCAGCGGCGAGAACCCGGCGCCGACCAGCGTCGCCGCCTGATAGCCGAGCGAGGCACCGGTGTAGCGGACCTCGGTGCCGAACATCTCGGAGAACAGGGCGCCCAGCGGCCCGTACATCGTGGACTGGGCGATGCCGTGGCCGAGGACGAGCGCGAGGATCAGCAGGCCGGGCGAGCCGGAGTCGACCAGCGCGAGGACGGGGAAGGCGAGCGCGGCCGAGGCGAGGGCACCGGCGAGGACCACCGGGCGGCGGCCGACGCGGTCGGTGAGCGCGGCGGCGGTGGGCAGGACGATCAGCGCCACGCAGGAGGCGATGGTCACGGCGGTGAGGACCTGCGGCCGGCTGTACCCGTTGCCGGTGGCGTAGGAGATCATGAAGCCGGTCAGCAGCGACTGGGCGGTGAAGGCGCCGATGCCGACGCAGCAGGCCAGCAGGACCGGCTTCGGGCGGCGCAGCACCTCGAGGATCGGAGGGGTGGCGGACCGCTCCCGCCTGCCCTCGGCGAACAGCGGGCTCTCCGCGACCCGCAGCCGGACGAACATGCCGACGCCCAGCAGTACGAAGCTGAGCAGGAACGGTACGCGCCAGCCCCAGGAGCGGAACTGGTCGTCGGGGAGCGTGGCGACGAGGGTGACCACTCCGGCGGAGAGCACGGAGCCGAGCGGGGCGCCGAGCTGGGTGAAACTGGACCACAGGCCGCGCCGGGAGCCCTGGGTCCGTTCGGCGTGCTCGACGACCATGAGGGTCGCGCCGCCCCACTCGCCGCCGATCGCGAGACCCTGGACGACGCGGAGGGCGACCAGGAGGACCGGGGCCCAGACGCCGATCGCGTCGTACGTCGGCAGCAGTCCGATGAGGAAGCTGCCGCAGCCCATCAGGGTCATCGTCAGCAGCATCATCGATTTGCGGCCGAGCCGGTCGCCGAAGTGGCCGAAGACGATGCCGCCGAGCGGGCGGGCCACATAACCGGCGGCGAAGGTCCCGAATGCGGCGATGGTGCCGACGGCAGGGTCGGCCTGCGGGAAGAACAGTTCGCCGAAGACGAGCGCGGCGACCGTGCCGTACACGAGGAAGTCGTAGAACTCGACGGTCGTACCGAGCAGTCCGGAGAGTGCGACGCGGCGCAACTCCCTGGTGTCCGGCTGAAGTTGGGGGGTGGAGCCGGGGGACGAGCGGGATGGCTGCACGGGAAGCTCCCTGATGCCGATGCCGTGGGGGACGTCACCGGTGTGTGGGGACCGTACCGGTGCCCGGGTGAAGTTAGGCATCAATCATGCGGCAGTCAATAACTTGCACAACATCAGTTGCCCCGCATCACCCGCGTCAGCCGAGTCCGTCCTCCGCGATCCGCTGGAGCAGGGTGTGCAGGGAGTCGCGTTCGGCCTGATCGAGGGGGCCCAGCAGGTCGTTGGTCACGCGCTGGCCGGCCTCGTCGGTGTCCCGGAGGAAGGCGCGGCCGTCCTCGGTCAGGGCGACGATGCGGCTGCGACGGTCGTCGGGGGAGGGGCGGCGCTCGGCGAAACCCAGCTTCTCCAGGTCGTCGACCAGGCCGACGATCGCGCTCGGGTCGTAGCCGAGCCGCGCGCTCAGCTCGCGCTGGAGCGCGCCCTCGGAACCGGCGAGGAAGCGCAGCATCGCGTAGTGGCGCAGCCGCAGCCCCGACTCCTGAAGGAACGTGTTGAACAGCTGTCCCGAGCGCAGCCCCAGGCGGTACAGCAGATAGCCCGTGTCGGCGTGCAGCCCGCGCATCCACGGCTCGTCCACGTCGATCGGGTTCGGGTTCGTGACGTCCTGGCGTGTGATGGCGGGCTCCCTGGGTCGGTCTGTCCTGCAGATTCCAGCATGACGTACCCGTATGTCATCAACAACTATTGACGTCAACAATTATTGCTCCTAACTTCGATCTCGAAGCCGCACCCCATGTGAAGGGACCACCTCGTGCCCAGCATCGATCTGACCGGCAAGGTCGCCGTCGTCACCGGCAGTGGCCGTGGCCTCGGCCTCGCCTACGCACACGCCCTCGCCGCCGCAGGCGCCTCCGTGGTCGTCAACGACATCGACGAGACCGTGGCCGAGCAGGCCGTGAAGTCCATCACCGCGGCCGGCGGCACCGCCGTCGCCGAGGTGGTTCCGGTCGGTACGACCGAGGCCGCCGAGCGGCTCGTGAACCGCGCGGTCGAGGAGTTCGGGCGGCTCGACATCCTGGTCACCAACGCGGGCATCCTGCGCGACAAGGTGCTGTGGAAGATGACCGACGACGACTTCGACGCGGTGATCACCACCCACCTCAAGGGCACCTTCACCTGCGCCCGCGCCGCCGCCGTACGCATGCGCGAGCAGGGCGAGGGCGGCACGCTGATCCTCGTCGGCTCCCCGGCCGGCCAGCGCGGCAACTTCGGGCAGACGAACTACGCCGCCGCCAAGGCAGGCATCGCCGCCTTCGCCCGCACCTGGTCGATGGAACTGGGCCGCGCGGGCATCACCGTCAACGCGATCGTGCCGGTGGCCGCCACCGCCATGACCGAGACGATCCCCGCCTTCGCGCCGTACGTCGAGGCGCTGAAGAACGGCGAGCCGTTCCCGGCCTTCCTCCGCAAGGGCGAGGGCTTCGGCACCCCCGAGGACTGCGCCGCCCTCGTCCCGTTCCTCGCCTCCGAGGCCGCCCGGGGCATCACCGGCCAGGCCATCGGCATCGGCGGCGACAAGGTGGCACTCTGGTCGCATCCGCAGGAGATCAAGACCGCGTACGCCGACGGCGGCTGGACCCCCGAGGCCCTGGCCGACGCCTGGCCCACCTCGGTCGGCGCCGAACTCCAGTCGGTGGGCATCCCCGCCCCCAAGTTCCCGGAGGCGTAACCATGGCGAACCTCAATGTCGAGGAACTCGTCGCGATCGACGTCCACACCCACGCCGAGATCTCCTCCAAGGGCACCTCGTCCCTTGACGACGACCTCCACGACGCCTCGTCGGCCTACTTCAAGGTCGAGGGCAAGCGGAAGCCGACCCTGGAGGAGACCGCCGCGTACTACCGCGAGCGGAAGATGGCCGCCGTCATCTTCACGGTCGACGCCGAGTCCGCGACCGGCACCGAGCCCGTCCCGAACGAGGAGGTCGCCGAGGCCGCTGCGGCCAATCCGGACGTGCTGATCCCCTTCGCCTCCATCGACCCCTTCCGGGGCCGGGCGGGCGTCAAGCAGGCCCGCCGGCTGGTCGAGGAGTACGGGGTCAGGGGCTTCAAGTTCCACCCCAGCATCCAGGGCTTCTTCCCCAACGACCGCTCGGTCGCGTACGAGCTGTACGAGGTGATCGAGGAGACCGGCACGATCGCGCTCTTCCACACCGGCCAGACGGGCATCGGGGCAGGGGTGCCGGGCGGTGGCGGGATCCGGCTCAAGTACTCGAACCCGCTGCACGTCGACGACGTGTCCGCGGACTTCCCCGAGATGAAGATCATCCTGGCGCACCCCTCCTTCCCCTGGCAGGACGAGGCGCTGGCCGTCGCCACGCACAAGCCGGGTGTGCACATCGACCTCTCCGGCTGGTCGCCGAAGTACTTCCCGCCGCAGCTGGTGCAGTACGCCAACACGCTGCTCAAGGACAAGGTCCTCTTCGGCTCGGACTACCCCGTGCTCACCCCGGACCGCTGGCTCGCCGACTTCGAGAAGCTGCCGATCAAGGACGAGGTCAGGCCGAAGATCCTCAAGGAGAACGCGGCCCGCCTGCTCGGCCTGACGAAGCCCTAGCGATACCTCCGCAACTCGTATCTCGTAACTCGTAGAGGGGCGCAACGATGCGCAACGAGGGACTGGGGTCTTGGCCCGCCCGCCGGGCCCGTAAGACCCCCCAACGCACCGCCCTGATCCACGGCGACACCACGCTCAGCTACGCACAGCTGTACGAGCGCACCACCCGCCTCGCACACGCCCTGCGCGAGCGGGGTGTGCGCCGCGGTGACCGGATCGCCTATCTGGGCCCGAACCACCCCTCCTACCTGGAGACACTGTTCGCGGCGGGCACGCTCGGCGCGGTCTTCGTACCGCTCAACACCCGCCTCGCCGGCCCGGAGATCGCCTACCAGCTCGCCGACTCCGGTGCCAAGGCCCTCGTCTACGGCCCCTCGCACGCCGGCCTCGTCGCCGGACTGCCGGGCAACACGGACGTGCGTACGTATGTCGAGGTCGGCGCCGAGTACGAGGCGGCGCTCGCCGGTGCCTCCGTCGAGCCGATCGACGCGCCCGTCACCGCCGACGACACCTGCATCATCATGTACACCTCGGGCACGACGGGCCGGCCCAAGGGCGCCATGCTCACGCACGGCAACCTGACCTGGAACGCCGTCAACGTCCTGGTCGACCAGGACGTCATCACCGACGAACGCGCCCTGGTCTCCGCCCCGTTGTTCCACACGGCCGGGCTGAACATGCTCACCCTGCCCGTGCTGCTCAAGGGCGGACTGTGCGTCCTGGTCGAGTCCTTCGTCCCGGAGGACACCTTCGACCTGATCGAACGGCACGGGATCACCTTCATGTTCGGCGTCCCGACGATGTTCGACCAGATCGCCCGGCATCCGCGTTGGGCCGACGCCGACCTGTCCTCGCTGCGCATGCTGTCCTGCGGCGGCTCGCCGGTACCGACCCCGCTCATCGCCCGGTTCCAGGAGCGCGGGCTCACCTTCCTCCAGGGCTACGGCATGACCGAGGCCTCGCCCGGGACCCTGTTCCTGGACGCCGAGCACGCCGTCAGCAAGGCCGGTTCGGCGGGCGTACCGCACTTCTTCAGCGACGTCCGGGTGGTACGGCCGGACCTGGCTCTCGCGGAGGTCGGCGAGACCGGCGAGATCGTGGTCCGGGGCCCGCATGTCATGCCGGGCTACTGGGGGCTGCCCGAGGAGACGGCCGCCTCCTTCACGGACGGCTGGTTCCGCAGCGGGGACGCCGCCCGGATCGACGAGGACGGATACGTCTTCATCGTCGACCGCATCAAGGACATGATCATCTCGGGCGGGGAGAACATCTACCCCGCCGAGATCGAGGATCTGCTCCTGGCCCACCCCGACATCGTCGAGTGCGCGGTCATCGGCGTCGCCGACGAGAAGTGGGGCGAGGTGCCGCGCGCGGTCGTCGTGCTCCGCGAGGGCGCGGCCCTGGACCCGGACGAGGTACTGGCCTCGCTGTCCGGACGGCTCGCCAAGTACAAGATCCCGAAGTCGGTCGTACTCGCGAACGAACTCCCACGCACGGCTTCCGGAAAGCTCCTCAAGTCCCGTGTGCGCAAGGCCTACGGCGCGGGTGCCCCGTAAGGGGCGCGGGGCAGTATCCAATCTGCGGCTCCGCCGCGCGGGCGCGACCAGCCCCCACCGGCCCGCGGACAAGACACTCTCTCAGCCCAACTCCCAATCAAGGAACACAACATGAGCATCACCGTCAACGGCATCGACGAACTCAAGAAGCTCGCCGGCAGCGACCTCGGCACGAGCGAGTGGATCGAGGTCACCCAGGAACGCATCAACACCTTCGCCGATGCCACCGGCGACCACCAGTGGATCCACGTCGACCCGGAGAAGGCCGCCGAGGGCCCGTTCGGCGCTCCCATCGCCCACGGCTACCTCACCCTCTCCCTCTTCATCCCGCTCTTCACCGAGCTGCTGGACGTCCAGGGAGTGACGACGAAGGTCAACTACGGCCTCAACAAGGTGCGTTTCCCCTCGCCCGTGAAGGTCGGCTCCAAGATCCGCCTGGTCGGCAGGCTGGCCGACGTCGAGGACGTGCCGGGCGGGGTGCAGATCACCGTGGACGGCACGATCGAGATCGAGGGCGCCCCGAAGCCGGCGGCGGTGCTGCAGAGCCTGTCCCGTTTCTACGCCTGATCCTCGTCCTCACCCGTGTCCCCGCGTACGGGCACCAGGTCGAGAAGGCGTTCCGAGGCGTCCTGGGCGAGCGGTGTGAGCCGTTCGTACACCGTCCGGAACGTCTTCTCGGCCGGTTCCGCCGGCCAGCCGTCCGGGAGGTGCTTCACCGGGAGGCGCGGATCGCGGCGGATGATCCCCAGCCACTCGGCCTGGAGGACCAGGCGCAGGGAGAGGGCGTCGTCCGCCGCCGGCAGCTCCGTCTCCCAGGGCTGCCACCGCCGTACGAACGCCTCGTAGCGCGCGGCCAGTTCGGACAGCTCCCAGGTCTCCTCGATCATCGCGCCGATGTCCATGCCCGAGTCCGCGTGCGCCCGGAACACCTTCACATGGGCGGACAGGCCGAGTTCGGCCACCAGGGCGGCGACATCGACCTCACCCGGCGCGATCCACAGGCCGTTGAACAGCGGGCCGAAGCCGCTCCACGTCAACTGCGAGCGCAGATCGTGGCGTTGGCGCTGCCAGGACTCCGGGAGGGAGAAGCCGAGCAGCGTCCAGGTGCCGTCCCACTGCCGGTTGACCGCGCCCGTGTGCCAGATGCGCCGCTCGCCGTCGCCCAGCACGTCCGCCGACCGCCCGGTCAGCCCGAAGTACATCCGGCGGCCCTCGCGCTGTCGGCGCAGCAGACCCCGGCTCACCATCCGGGTCAGTGTCGAGCGGGTCGCCTGCTCGCCGACGCCCGCGCGCGCAAACACATCGATGACGCTGCCCGAGTAGACGCAGACATCACGCCCGAGCACCTGGTCGCCCAGGAACGTCAGCATCAGGGACTGCGGCCGCAGCGACTCTTCGGTGGTCACGCGGCCAACGGTACGCCCCGGCGATCAGTACGTCAGCCCGTGACCTGCTGATACGAGTAGACGGTGGTCGCCAGTGCGCAGATGCCGGGCTGGATCACCTCGGCGCGCAGAGTGCCGCTGTTCACGTCGTAGTCGACGCCCTCCGCCTCGTACGCCGTCCCCGTGCAGCTGCTGCGCTGGGGGAGCGCGAACAGGCTGGTCACATGGCCCGTGACCGGCTTGCCGTCCACCGCGCGTTCCAGGTCGACCTGGAGCAGCGGGCGGCTCTCCGGGAACAGGGTGCCCGAGTCGTCGTCCGAGGCGCAGATCAGCCGGGTCGCGGTGACGAAGTCGCAGCCCTGAATGTCCCGTACCGTCCTGTCCAGGGTGATCTGCCCGGCCTCCGCCAGCGCGCCGCCCGTGGCGGGGGTGGACGCGTTGAGGAGCGGGGCCGGGAACACCTGGAGGCGGCCCTGGTCGCCCCACTCGCCCGAGACCAGCCACTGGCCGTCGGGCGAGACACTGGCGAAGGAGTTGTTCAGCTTCTCGCCCGAGTTGAGGGCGTGGACGTACTCGTATCTCTGCCCGGCCGGGGTGGTGACCGCGAACATCTTGGACGTGGCCGTGTCCGAGCCCTGGTAGGCGTCGAACACGTACCCGTTCGCGATGTCCGGGTCACCGATGTGGCCCCAGCCGGCGATACGCAGATCCAGCGGGATGGAGGTGAGACCGCGGTACAGGAGCGTGCCGTCCGCGCGGGAGGCCAGCCCCTGACCGCTTCCCAGGGTGTCGACCTGGGCCGAACCCGTCTCCGTCCACTGCGCGTCGGCGGCGGACGCCATGCCACCGCCGCCGAGCGCGAACGCCCCCGACAGGCCTAATAACGTTGCCAGGGACAGGAGTTGACGCTTCATCAGATCAGCCGCCTACGACGTCGACGAACATCGGGTTGGAATAGAACCACGTATCGGCCCACGGGTCACCGTTTCCGGGCTCGTGCGCGATCGGGCCGTGCGGGTCGATCGAGGCACCGAGGTAACCGGCGCCGTGCCGGTTGCCGTCGCTGCCGCGCAGCCGGACGTAGAACGACTCGTCGCCGGCGGTCAGCGGCACGCGCAGGGTGTACGTCCCCGTGCGCCCCGTCACGTCCTTCGACTTGACGACCTTCGTGTCCGGCGCCTGCCAGGCGTCCCGGTCGGTCACCGGGCCGCGCACCGCGCCCCGGATGACGTCCACGTGTGCCAACTCGGGCAGGATTCCCTGGGGGTTGAGCCGGGAGGCGGAGGTCACGGTGATGTTCAGCGTGAGCTTCTCGCCCCTGCGGACCCTGAGTCGGCCGCCCAGCGTGACGCCTCGGCCGGACTCGCAGTCCCGCGTCAGCCGTACGTCGAGCCCGTCCAGCAGATGACCGTGGTCCAGCCAGACCCGGCCCGCGCGCATGCCCTGCATCACGGCGCGGTAGCCGTAGCCGGTGACGCCGACGTGGGTGCGGCTGAACTGGCCGGGCCAGAAGTCGCTGCCGGGCTGCGGGGTGTCGGTGTTCACCGGGTCGGGCAGCTTGCCGGTGTTGTCGAAGTTCTGCCCGGCCGGCCAGTCGCCGTTCTTCCAGGTGTCGAAGACGATCCGGTGCGCGTCGGAGTTCGTGGTGATCGAGAACAGGCTGCCTTCGGCCAGCATCGAGTCCCACAGACCGCCGACCGTCGCGGTCGCCCAGTCGAAACCGCCGTACGTCAGATACCCGTCCGCCGGATAGCCCGCCCAGGACTGCGCCGAGGGCTTGTTCTCGTACTCGCCGCGGATCGAGGTCGCCCCGCGCCAGCCGGGGATGGCCGCGCCCTGGGCGCCGGGCGCGCCCTCCATGCCGATCATGATCTCGGGTGCCGCGTCCCGCCAGTTGCGCATCTCGTGCGGGGAGTCGATGCCCAGGCGCATCGGGTGGTTGGCGAGGACCAGCACGTCGTCGACGTATCCGGTACGGCGCTGCTCCGCCAGCCACTGGATCGCCTTGACGGCGTGTGCCTCGTTGCGGGCGGTGTCCGTGGCACCCGCCGAGCCCTCGGTGTAGCCGAGGAGCTTGCCGTCGTAGGCGCTCTCGAACTTCGTGAGCAGATCGACCTCGTGCTTGCCGGGCGGCGAGAAGACCGTGCAGTGCTCGGCGCCCGGGATGTACCACTCCAGGCCCTGGAAGATCAGCTGACGCGGGTTCTCCTTCCGCGCCTTGAGGATCTCGGAGTGCTCCAGCGGCGCCCCGTACTGGGCGTGCCCGAAGTTGGAGTGCTCGGTGAACACCATCCAGTCGAGGCCGAACTTCTCACCGGCGGCGGCCAGTTGGGAGAACGTGTACTTGGCGTCGTGGCTGTACACGGTGTGGATGTGATGGTCGCCGACGAGATAGGCGAGCCGCGGGTCGCTGCCGCCCAGCCGGCGCGGGCCGGAGGCAGCGGCGGCGGGCGTCGCCAGCGACCCGGCGGCGAAGGCGGCACCGAACAGGCCCGCCCGGTGCAGGAGTTGACGCCGGGAGACGCCTTGGGCGTCAAGACCGGCGGGGGAGACGGCGGGGTCGGCCCAGGCAGGCAGTTGCTGCTCTGTCATGGTCGTGAGAGTCCCTTGGGATCAGCGGATCGGTGGGAGGGGATGAGCCGGTCGGGTCAGTGGTTCATGAACGAGCCGACGGGCAGCGCCCGTTCGACGATCCGTACGTCACCGAGGCGCCCGTGCAGGATCTGGTCGATCTTCCCCGCGTATGTGTAGCCGCCGAGCAGCCACGGCAGTCCGACCGAGGTGAGCCCGATCGCGGTGGCGTGCGGATTGCGGGCCACCGGGCAGCCCTGGACGTACATGGTGGTGTGCCGGCCGTCGTTGACCACGGCCACGTGCCACCACACCTCGCGCCGGGTCTCGTCGCCCCAGTTGGTCGCGATGCCCTGCTGGTTGAGCGGCCGGACCGCCCACTGCGGGCCGGGCCCGTCGGAGAGTGACAGCGTGGCCAGCGGCTCGTCCGGGTCGTCCGCGGTCTTGCCCGCCGCTCCGCCCGTGCCGGTACGGCTGACGAGTCCGCCCCAGGCGTGGTGCGCGGGGTCCCAGTCGGCGGGCAGGCGGTAGAACGCCTCGATGGTGTAACCGGACTTGAACGTGGCCGAGTTGAGGGGCGCGTCGTCGACCGTGCGCAGATAGGTGCCCCGCAGCGGGGACTTGTAGCCCTGGAACTCCAGGCTGCCGTGGCCCGGCTGGTCCGGATGGTGGTCGGAGGACCAGGTGAGGGAAGAGGCGCCGACCGTGACGAGGGTCAGGTCGTTGCCCCGGCCCGACCGGTCACGGACCGTGCCGGTCACGGCCGCGCCGTCCTGCTGTCCGTCGAAGCGCCAGTACGCGACCGTTCCGGGGACCAGCATCTTCGCCACCGGCCGGGCCGCGCGCGGGGCGACCGGCGCGAATCCCGCGAACCGCTGCTCGAAGTCGATGTCCACGGAGAAGCGGTCCGCGTCGCCGGACAGCTCCATCTCCTCCCGCTCCAACTCGTTGAGCCCCTTGGCGGCCCGGCCCAGGATCCACGGCGAGACCGTCTCGACGTCGATGGTGTTCCGGTCGAGGTCGAAGTGGTAGAGGCGGATCATCGCCGCGCCGCCGTAGTAACGGTTCTGATAGTTCGTCAGATGCAGATGGACGTCGTTTCCGGCCGCGTTCTTGCGGGTGGCGCGGGCGGCGGGCCAGTAGTGCCCGTTGAGGGTGAGGAAGATCTGGTCGTGGTTCTTGACCAGCTTGTCCCACAGCTGCTGCCCGTACGCGGAGAGCGTGTCGTCCTCGTAGACGAGTTCGTGCGTGGTGAGGACGACCGGCAGGGTCGGGTGCTGGGCGAGGACGCTCTCGGCCCAGGCGTAGCCCTTGTCCGACAGCCGCCAGTCCAGGGCGAGGACGAGCCACTCGCGGTCGGCCGCTTTGAAGATGTGGAAGGTGTTGTAGCCGTCGGCGGAGGCGCCGCCGAAGGTCCGCTTGCCCTGGAAGCGCTCCGGGCCGAAGACGTCCAGGTACGGGGTGGCTCCGCGCTGGTCGGTCGTGGACGAACGGACGTCGTGGTTTCCGGCCAGGACGCTGTAGCCCACACCGCGCCGGTCGAGCAGCTCGAACGCCTTGCCGGCGGCGGTGACTTCGGCCTGTGCGCCGTTCTCCGTGATGTCGCCCAGATGCGTGAGGAAGACGATGTTCTCGTCCCGGCCGTGCTCCAGGAGGTAACGCAGCGAGGCTTCGATCGGCGCGGGGTTGATGCTCGGCCCGTCGAAGAGGTACTGGGTGTCGGGCATCACGGCGAGCGTGAACCGACGGCTCTCCGTGTCGGGCCGCCACGACGACGAGGATGCGGATGCCGCCTTCTCCGTCACGGCCTCGGCGGCCGTCGGCAGGGCGACGGACGTGGTCGCCGCCGCCCCGATCAGCGCGGTCGCCCGCAGGAAACTACGCCGGCCGGCGCCCGCCTGGGGCGCTTCGAGGGCAGGCCCGTGCCCGGACTCGTGCGAGGTGCACACAACTGACTCCGTAAGTGGTTCTGTGAGGTGAGAAGGAGTGCGTGGGGGGAGTTACAGCGTGCGAAGAGTCCAGGCCCAGCTGTGGGTGCCCGGCTGTACGAGATAGGAGGGGAAGGTGTCGGGGCCGCACGACGCCGTGCCGAGCCCCCGGTGTGCCGCGTCGATGTGCACCACACAGCCGGGCCGGGGCTTCAGCTGGTCGTGGTGGGTGGCGGCGGCCAGATCCTCGGCGCGGAACCGGGTCACGGAGACCTGGCGCGGCCGGTCCAGCACGACCGAGAGACCGGTGGCGTCCGGCGCCGACAGCCTGAACTGTCGTACACCGTGCCGTCCGCCGCTCTCCTGCGGCCGCAGATAGGGGGTGAACAGGGAGTCCACGGGCGCCGAGTGATGCCCGACGGGCGCTCCGGCGGCGCGGTCCGGGTAGGACTCCCAGGGGCCCTGCCCGTACCACTCCAGCAGGTCGAGCCCGGACACCGTCTCGAACACGGAACCGACCCGCGCCACATCGGCGTAGGCGTCCGGCAGTTCGGCGGTCTCCTCGACGCGGATGCCGCCCTGGACCGGAGTGAACACCTGCTCGTGGCGGATGACGCCCGCGTTCCCGGCGTACTCGGCGAGCACGGTGACCCGGCCGCCGTCGCGCCGTACGTCGACGGCCTTGCGTACGAGGGAGTCGAGGCCCCAGTCCTGCCAGCGGGCCGCCATGCCGCCCAGCTCGTCGTTGTCGGTCGGGGCCCGCCACAGGGACAGCGTGGGCGCCGACGTCAGCAGCGGGTGGACCAGCAGTCCGTCGCCGTCGACCTTGACGCGCGGTCCCGCGACCGCCCGCTCCGGCGCCTCCGGTGCGGCCCGCAGCAGCAGCTGGGGCACGCAGACCTCGGTGCCGCGCGGGGCCCACGGCTCGTCGTCGGCCGTCGTCACCCGCAGGGTCAGCCAGGCCTCGCCGCCGTCGGAAGGAAGCTCGAAGGGCAGCGGTACGGCCGCCGTCTCGCCCGGTCGCAGGTCGGGGAGTTCGGCGGGCGCGGTCAGCGTACGGCCGTCCGCGAGCGTCAGTTCCCAGGTGGCCGCGAGCCAGTCCAGGCCCCGGAAGCACTGGTGGTTGGAGAGCACAAGCCCCTCGTGCCGGAACGCCTCCAGGCGCACCGGAGCCGCGATCTCCCGGTGCTCGTACATGACCGGCTTGGGCGTGCGGTCGGGGAAGACGACGCCGTCGGCGATGAAGGCGCCGTCGTGGATCGTCTCGCCGAAGTCGCCGCCGTACGCCCAGCGCAGGCCGGGGGCGGCGACACCGTTGTCATAGAGCCCGGCGCCCGTGCGTCCGAGTGGTCTGCCGCTGTTCACGCACTGGAGAATGCCGTGGTCCCAGAACTCCCAGATGAACCCGCCCTGAAGTCCCGGAGTTGACTCGATGGCGGCCCAGTGGTCGGCGAGCGTGCCGTTGCTGTTGCCCATGGCGTGCGAGTACTCGCACTGGATGAGCGGCTTGGTCTGCTCGCCGGACAGGGCGTGCGCGACGCAGTCCTCGAGCGGCGCGTACATCGGACAGGCGATGTCGGAGGCCACGGCCGGATCGGCCCAGCCCGTCTTGGCCGCGCCCTCGTACTGGAGGGGCCGGGTCGGGTCGTGGCGGCGCAGCCAGCCCGCCGCCGCGTCGTGGTTGGCGCCGTAGTCGGACTCGTTCCCGAGTGACCAGATGATGATCGACGGGTGGTTCTTGTCCCGCAGGACCATCCGCGAGACGCGGTCCACGAAGGCGTTCAGATAGCGCGGGTCGTCCGCGATCTCGTGCGCGTGGTCGTGCGACTCGATGTCCGCCTCGTCGACCACGTAGAAACCGAGTTCGTCCGCGAGGTCGTACAGCGTCGGGTCGTTCGGGTAGTGCGCGGTGCGGATCGCGTTGAACCCGAACCGCTTCAGCAGCACGAGATCGGCGCGCATGTCGTCGTACGACACGGTCCGCCCGGTCAGCGGATGGAAGTCGTGCCGGTTGACGCCCCGGATGTAGATCCGCTCGCCGTTGACCAGCAGATCCCGCCCGACGATCTCGACGTCCCGGAAACCGATCCGCCGGTACGAGGTGTCGGCGACCGTTCCGTCGGCGCGGTGCAGCCGGACGGTCAGACCGTACAGCTCGGGCGTCTCGGCGGTCCAGGTGCGTACGTCGGCCACCTGGGCGCACATCCGGGGCTCGCCGAGGAACTCGGAGACCCGGTCGTCCTCGGCGTTGAAGCGGTCGAACTCGGCGTCCTGCGTGAGCAGTTGACCGTCGATCTCGCCACTGACGTACCAGCCCCCGGGCAGCGCGCCGCCCGCGTCCCGCACCCGGCAGTCCACCCGCAGCTCACCGGAGGCCGACGCCCGCACGGTGACGTCCGCGAGATGCAGCGAGTCCGTCGCGTACAGCAGCACCGAGCGGGTGATGCCGCCGTGCCACCACTGGTCCTGGTCCTCGATGTGGGTGGCGTCGGACCACTTGACCACCGTCAGCCGTACGGTCGCCGAGCCGCCCGGCCAGACGACGTCGGAGAGGTCGAACTCGGCCGCCAGATGGGAGTCCTTGGAGATCCCGACCGGCCGCCCGTCGACTTGCACGAGCAGCACGCTCTCGGCGGCGCCGACCTGGAGCACGATCCGCCGGCCCGCCCACTCGGCCGGAACGTCGAACTCACGCTCGTACACGCCCGTCGGGTTGGCGTCCGGCGACGCGGGCGGGAAGTCGCCCCACGGCATCTGGACGTTGGTGTACCAGGGCAGGTCGTCGGTGTCCTGGAGGGTCCAGGCGCCGGGGACCCGGGCCGTGGACCAGTCGTCGCCGACCGGGGTCGTCGGCGTCGGGAGGAGCTGGAAGCGCCAGTCGCCGTCGAGGGAGCGGGCGCCGGAACGCCGGTCGACGGCGTTCATGGGCAGGCGCCCCCAGGAAGTCACCTCGGGTGACTCCCAGGGGCGCAGGGCCAGCAGCGGATCACTCGTCATCCGCGGACCGCTCCCTTCGCGAGGTCGCCGATGATCTGCTTGGCGCCGATGGCGAACACGATCAGCAGCGGGACGAGGGCGAGCAGCGCGCCGGTCATCACGATGCCGTAGTCGGTGGTGCCATGTGTGCCGTTGAGCTGGGACAACGCGACCTGGAGGGTCACGTTGTCGGGGTTGGTGAGGGCGATCAGGGGCCAGGCGAAGTCGTTCCACTGGCCCATGAAGGTGAAGATGCCGAGGAAGGCGAGACCGGGGCGGACCACCGGCAGCGCCACATGCCAGTACTGGCGCAGGAAGTTCGCGCCGTCGAGCTTGGACGCGTCGAGCAGCTCGTCGTGGATGGCCGTCTTCATGTACTGGCGCATCCAGAAGATGCCGAAGGCGTTGGCCGCGGCCGGCACGATCAGCGCGGTCATCGAGCCGATCCAGCCGATCTTCGCCATGACGACGAACTGCGGGATGACCGACAGCTGCGCCGGGACCATGAAGATCACCATGAGCAGCCCGAACAGCAGCCCCTTGCCCGGGAATTCGAACTTGGCGAAGACGAACGCCGCGAGGGAGTCGAAGAGCAGGACCAGGAAGGTCACCGCCGTCGCCACGAGCAGCGAGTTCCACATCGACCCGAAGAAGTCGATGGCGTCGAACAGATTGCGGACGTTCTCCAGGAAGTGCGTGCCCGGCAGCAGCTTCGGCGGGTACGAGAAGATCTCCGACGAACTGTGCGTCGACATGATCACGGCCCAGTAGAACGGGAAGGCCGAGATCAGCGTGCCGACGATCAGCGGGAGGTGCAGCGCGAGCCCTCTGCGGCGGGACCCCTTGATGGATGCCATTTTGCGGGCCCTTCCTAGTCGCCCCGGCGCTGCACGAGGCGCCAGTTGATGATCGAGAAGAGGACGACGACGAGGAAGATGCCCCACGCCACCGCGGCTCCGTACCCGAAGTCGTTGTTGTCGAAGGTCTGCTGGAAGAAGTAGAGGACCATCGTCTGGCCCGAGTGGCCCGGACCGCCCGCGAACGTCGAGTCGTTGGACGAGGTCTGGAGCAGCACCTGTGGTTCGGAGAAGCTCTGCAGACCCGTGACCGTCGAGACGACGAGCACGAACAGCAGCGTGGGCCGCAGCAGCGGCAGCGTGATCCGGAAGAAGGTCTGGATCGGGCCCGCGCCGTCCATGCGCGCCGCCTCGTACAGCTCGCTCGGGACGGTCTGGAGCCCGGCGAGGAAGATGATCGCGTTGTAGCCGGTCCACTGCCAGGTCATCAGCGCCGCGATGGTGACCTTGATGCCCCACGGCGTGTTCAGCCACGCCACCTGGTCGAGCCCCACCCCGTTCAGGACGGCGTTCACCACGCCGTTGTTGGTGGAGAAGATCGAGCCGAAGACGATCGCGATGGCGACGACGGAGGTGACGTTCGGCAGGAAGTACGCGAACCGGTAGACGTTCTTGAAGCGGACCGCCGAGTTGAGCATCACGGCCGTGATCATCGCCAGGAAGATCATGGGGAAGGTGGCCAGCGCCCAGATGATGATCGTGTTGCCGATCGAGTTCCAGAAGTCGCTGTCGGTCAGCAGGTACTGGTACTGCGAGAGCCCGGCCCACTCCATCGAGCCGAGGCCGTCCCAGCGGTGGAACGACAGATAGAGCGAGAAGCCCACCGGGAACAGGCCGAAGCCGAGGAAGATCAGATAGAAGGGCGAGATCGCGGCGTAGAGGTGCCAGTACTTGCGCCACCCCTTCTTCGGCCCGGCCGGCGAGGGCCGCTGCGCCACAGTCGGCGGGGACTGCTCGATGACCGCCATCAGTAGCTCACCCCCAGGTGCTTCGCGATGCGACGGCACTTGCTCATGGCGTCACTCCAGGCTTTCTTGGGGTCCTTGCCGAGGACGCCGACGTTCTTGATCTCGTCCTTGATGGGTGTCCCGAGCGCGATGTCGTACGGGCTGTTGTAGGCGACCACGATCTTCTGCGCGGCCGGACCGAAGATGTCGGTCGTGACCTGGCCGCCGAAGAAGGGGTCGGCCTCCCGCAGTTGCTTGAGGTCGTACGAGGCGGGCGTGGACGGGAAGAGGCCGGCGTCGACGTAACCCTGGGCCTGGTTGGCCGCGTTGAGCATCCAGGTGATGATCTGGAAGGCCTGCTCGGGCTCCCGGCACGACTTGGTGATCGACAGGAACGAGCCGCCGTTGTTCGCGGGCCGCACCGGCATGTCGGCGATCCGCCACCTGCCCTTGGTCTTCGGCACGCCGTTCTTGATGTCGAAGCTGGCCCAGGAGGCGCCCAGTTGGCTGGGCAGCTTGCCGTCCTGGATGGCGGAGAGCTGGTCCGGGGTGCCGTTCACCAGGTCCGAGACGATCTTCCGCTGCTTGGCCTCCACGGCGAGCGCCCAGGCGTCGCGCACATGCTGCTGGTCGCCGATGAAGTGACGGTCCTTGTCGACGTACCGCTTCGCGCCCTGCTGGACGACGTTCTCGAAGACGGAGTTGACGTCGGTGAGCAGCTTGGCGCCCGGCACGCGCTTGCCGAGCTGCTCACCCGCGGCGAAGAACGCCTCCCAGGTGTTCAGCTCCTTCGACACGTCGGCGGGCTCGTACGGCAGACCCGCCTTGCGGAACACCTCGTACTGGTAGAAGTGCGCGACCGGGCCGCAGTCGATCGGGAAGCCGACCATCGTGCCGTCGTCGGCGATGCCCTGGTCCCACTTCCACGGCAGGTACTGGCTCTTGTACTTCTCCGCGCCCAGCGTCCGCAGATCGATGAACTGGTCCGCGTTCGGGAGATAGGCGGCCATGTCCTCGCCCTTGAGCCCCGCGATGTCGGGGACATGGGCCTGGCCGGTGATCGTGGTGATGAGCTTCGAGCGGTACTGGCCGCCGATCTGGATCGCCCGGAGGTCGACCGAGCTGTCGTAGCGGGCCTTGGCGTTCTTGACGACGGTGTCGCTCAGACCGCCGCTCCAGTACCAGAGGACCATGTTGCGCCCGGTGGAGCCGGTCGGAACGGCGCAGCCGCTCGCCAGGCCGCCGAGCGCGGTGGCGGCCGTGCCGGCCAGGCCCGCGCGCAGTAGGCCTCTTCGTGAGAGCTGCACAGCTCCCACCGCCTTTCGGATCTGTTCGGTACGTATGTGCGTAAGAGAAAAAAGGGGGAAAGCTGGGGGTCTCAGGGTGTGACGGGTGCGAACCGCACCGGCGGGCCCGGATCGGCCGGCAGCCGGTCGGCCAGGAAGCCGTAGGCGCGCCGCAGTTCGGGGTCGTCGAGCGTGTGCCACCAGCGGTGGACGTGGTACCAGCCGGGCGCGGCCAGCGCGCCGCCGTGATGCCGCACGGACAGGGAGGCGGCGAGTACGGCGAACCTCAGCCGCTCCTCCAGCGGCCAGCCGCCGAGCGAGGCCGCGACGAAACTGGCGCCGAACACGTCACCGGCGCCCGTCGAGTCCACGACGTCCACGGGCAGCGCCGGGACCTCCGCGTACTCGCCCGTCGTCTGGTCGACGGCGACCGCGCCGTCCCCGCCGCGCGTGACGACGGCCACCGGGACCAGCTCGCTGAGCGTGCCCAGGGCGGCGACCGCGGTGTCGGTACGGGTGTACGCCATGGCCTCGGTCTCGTTGGGGAGGAAGGCGTGGCACAGGGCGAGCTGGTCGAGCAGGTCCGAGGACCACTGCTGGGTCGGGTCCCAGCCGACGTCCGCGTAGATCTGCGTGCCGTTCGCGGCGGCCTTGGCCAGCCAGCGGTGGGGTTCGGCCTCGATGTGCACGAGGGCGGTGCGCGCCTCGGGCGGGTCGCCCAGAAGGACGTCCTGGGAGTACGGGGGAGGCTGCCCGTGGGTGATCAGGGCGCGGTCGCCGTCGTAGGCGAGCGAGACGGTGACGGGGGTGTGCCAGTCGTCCGCGGTGCGCGAGAGCGAGAGGCCGACGCCCTCCTGGCCGGCGAGGACAGCACGGCAGTGGGCGCCGTACGCGTCGTCGCCGAAGACCGTGGCCAGCGAGGTCTTCAGACCGAACCTGGAGGCGGCCACCGCGAGGTTCGCGATCCCGCCGGGGCTGGTGCCCATCCCCGACGTCCAGATCTCCTCGCCGGGCGTCGGGGGCTTGCCCAGGCCGGTGAGGACGAGGTCGAAGAAGAGCAGCCCGGTCAGCAGGACATCGGGCCGTTCGTCGTCCACGCGCGCATCCTCTCGTCAAAACTCGTCAGTTTGATGAGTTTGATGACCGGAATCGTGCGCGCCTTCGGAAGATTTGGCAAGAGTCGAGCAGAACTGAGCATAGAAATGATTGAAGATGACGAGTACTGTTCAGCGCGTGCTGGCAGAACGACGACATCAACTCATCCTGCGGGCCCTGCGCTCGGGCGGCCCCGCGGCCGTGACCGATCTCTCCGAGCAACTGGGCGTGAGCCCCGCCACCATCCGGCGTGACCTGGTCAGACTGGAGGAGGAGGGCCTGCTCACCCGTGTCCACGGCGGCGCCGTCGTGGAGGAGGGCGACCAGCCCTTCGCCGAGGTCGCCGAGGTGCGCGTCGCCGAGAAGGACGCGATAGCGGCCAGGGCCGCTTCGCTCGTCGCGGACGGCCAGTCCGTGCTGCTCGACATCGGCACCACCGCCTACCGGCTGGCCCGCCAGCTGCACGGCCGTCGGCTCACCGTGATCACCAGCAACCTGGTGGTCTTCGAGGAGCTGGTCGACGACGAGGGCATCGAACTGGTGCTCCTCGGCGGCATGGTCCGGCGCGAGTACCGCTCCCTGGTCGGCTTCCTCACCGAGGACAACCTGCGCCAGCTGCACGCCGACTGGCTCTTCCTCGGCACCAGCGGCATCCGCCCCGGCGGCCAGGTGATGGACACCACAGTCGTCGAGGTGCCGGTCAAGCGCGCCATGATCAAGGCCGCCGACCGGGTCGTGCTGCTGGCCGACCGGGCCAAGTTCCCGGGCACGGGCATGGCGAAGGTCTGCGGCCCGGACGAACTGGACATGGTGGTGACGAACGCGCCGGTGGACCCGGCGACGGAGTCCTCTCTGCAGGAGGCCGGGGTGCAGGTCATCACGGCAGGAAAGGTGCAATAGCGTGAAGCTGACGATTCTGGGCGGCGGCGGATTCCGCGTGCCGCTCGTGTACGGGGCGCTCCTGGGCGACCACGCCGAGGGCCGGGTGACCCATGTCGTCCTGCACGACCTGGACGCGGGCCGCCTCTCGGCGGTCACCCGCGTCCTGGCCGAGCAGGCGGCGGGGGTGCCCGACGCCCCCGAGGTGAGCGCCACGACCGACCTCGACGAGGCGCTCACCGGCGCCGACTTCGTCTTCTCCGCGATCCGCGTCGGCGGCCTGGAAGGCAGGGCGAACGACGAGAAGGTGGCCCTCGACCAGGGCGTCCTCGGCCAGGAGACGGTCGGCGCGGGCGGTATCGCCTACGGCCTGCGCACGGTCCCGGTCGCCGAGGACATCGCCCGGCGCGTCGCCCGGGTCGCCCCCGACGCCTGGGTCATCAACTTCACCAACCCGGCCGGCCTCGTCACCGAGGCCATGTCCCGCCACCTCGGCGACCGTGTCATCGGCATCTGCGACTCCCCGGTGGGCCTCGGCCGCCGTATCGCCCGGGTGCTCGGCGCCAACCCCGGCGAGGCGTGGATCGACTACGTCGGCCTCAACCACCTCGGCTGGGTGCGCGGCCTGCGGATCAACGGCCGCGACGAACTCCCGCGCCTGCTCGCCGACCCCGACCTCCTCGGCTCCTTCGAGGAGGGCAAGCTCTTCGGCACCGAGTGGCTCCAGTCCCTGGGCGCCGTCCCGAACGAATACCTGCACTACTACTACTTCAACCGCGAGGCCGTACGCGCCTACAGCGAGGCCGAGCGGACCCGCGGCGCCTTCCTGCGCGACCAGCAGGCCGGCTTCTACGACGAGATGAAGCGGCCCGACGCCGCCGCCCTCACCGCCTGGGACCGCACCCGCGCCGAGCGCGAGGCGACCTACATGGCCGAGGCCCGCGAGACGGCGGGCGCCGGCGAACGCGACGCCGACGACCTGTCCGGGGGCTACGAGAAGGTCGCCCTCGCCCTGATGCGGGCCATCGCCCGCGACGAGCGCACCACCCTGATCCTCAACGTCCGCAACCGGAAGACGCTCTCGGTGCTCGACGCCGAGGCCGTCATCGAGGTGCCCTGCCTGGTCGACGCCAACGGCGCCCACCCCGTCACCGTCGACCCGCTGCCCGACCACGCCTCAGGGCTGGTCTGCTCGGTCAAGGCGGTCGAACGCGAGGTGCTCGCCGCCGCCGAGTCCGGCTCCCGTGCGACCGCCGTCAAGGCGTTCGCGCTGCACCCGCTCGTCGACTCGGTGAACGTGGCCCGCAGGCTGGTCGACGGATACACCGCGGTCCATCCGGGCTTGGCGTACCTTAAGTAAGCGCTTTCCCCGCTCGTATCTGGTACTGGAGACTTCTCATGCACGACGAACGCCAGCGGATCGAGGAGCGCGTCCAGCGCCTCCACGACCAGCGGATCAAGGCGGCGATCTACGCGGCCACGGTGCCCTTCACGGTCGAGGCCTGGCAGGCGCCGGGCGAGCCGGTCTCCTTCGAGGAGGCGGCGGCCGCGCCGTACACGCCCTTCGCCATGGACACCCCCTGGGGCCCGCCCTGGGGCACGACCTGGTTCCGGATGCGCGGACAGGTGCCCGCCGAGTGGGCCGGGCGGCGCGTCGAGGCGGTCATCGACCTCGGCTTCATCGGCGACTGGCCCGGCAACCAGGCCGAGGCCCTCGTCCACCTCACCGACGGCACCCCGCTGAAGGCGGTCAACCCGCTCAACCAGTACGTGCCGATCGCCAACCCGGCCGTCGGCGGCGAGGAGATCGACTACCTGGTCGAGGCGGCCTCGAACCCGGACATCCTCGCCGACAACTTCTCCAAGATCACCCCCATGGGTGACATCCTCACCGCCGGTGACAAGCCGATCTACACCTTCCAGCGCGCCGACCTCGCGATCCTGGACGAGGAGGTCTTCCACCTCGACCTCGACATCCAGGTGCTGCGCGAGCTGATGCTGGAGCTGGGCGAGCACGACCCGCGCCGCCACGAGATCACCCACGCCCTGGACCGCGCGCTCGACCTGCTCGACCTGGACGACGTGGCCGGTTCGGCGGCGGCGGTACGAGCGGCCCTGGCACCCACGCTGGCCAAGCCGGCCAACGCCAGCGCCCACAAGATCTCGGGTGTCGGGCACGCGCACATCGACTCGGCGTGGCTGTGGCCGATCCGCGAGACCAAGCGCAAGACGTCCCGCACCTTCTCCAACGTCACTTCACTCGCCGACGAGTACGAGGACTTCATCTTCGCCTGCTCGCAGGCCCAGCAGTACGAGTGGGTGCGCGACAATTACCCCAAGGTCTGGGCGCGCATCCAGGAGTCCGTGAAGAAGGGCCAGTGGGCGCCGGTCGGCGGCATGTGGGTCGAGGCCGACGGCAACCTGCCCGGCGGCGAGGCGATGGCCCGCCAGCTGATCCACGGCAAGCGCTTCTTCATCGAGCACTTCGGCGTCGAGACCAAGGGCGTGTGGTTGCCGGACTCCTTCGGCTACACCGCGGCCTACCCGCAGCTCGCCAAGCTGGCCGGCAACGACTGGTTCCTCACCCAGAAGATCTCCTGGAACCAGACCAACAAGTTCCCCCACCACACCTTCTGGTGGGAGGGCATCGACGGCACCCGCATCTTCACGCACTTCCCGCCGGTCGACACCTACAACGCCCGTTTCAGCGGCGAGGAGATGGCCCGCGCGACGCGCAACTACCAGGAGAAGGGCGTCGCGAACCGCTCGCTGGCCCCCTTCGGCTGGGGCGACGGCGGTGGCGGCCCCACCCGCGAGATCATGGAACGGGCGCGCAGGCTCGCCGACTTGGAGGGTTCCGCGACGGTCGAGGTCGAGCACCCCGACGACTTCTTCGCCAAGGCCCGCGAGGAGTACCCCGACGCCCCGGTGTGGGTCGGCGAGCTGTACCTGGAGCTGCACCGGGCCACGTACACCTCCCAGGCGCGCACCAAGCAGGGCAACCGGCGCAGCGAACACAAGCTGCGCGAGGCCGAGTTGTGGGCGACGACGGCCGCGCTGCACGCGCCGGGCTACGCCTACCCGTACGAGCACCTGGACCGCCTCTGGAAGACGGTCCTGCTCCACCAGTTCCACGACATCCTGCCCGGCTCGTCCATCGCGTGGGTGCACCGCGAGGCGGAGGCCGAATACGCCCGCGTGGCCGAGGAGTTGGAGGCGCTGACCGCCGAGGCGGTGGCCGCGCTCGGCGGCGGCGAGTCCCGCGCCTTCAACACCAGCCCGTACGACCGGGCCGAGGTGGTCCGCACCTCGACGGGCGTCCCCATGTACGTGGAGGTCCCGGCGAGCGGCAGCGCCCCGCTGGCGGTCGCGGAGCCCCCGCAGCAGGTGACGGTCACGGCCGGCCGGATCCTCGACAACGGCCTGGTACGAGTGGAGGTCGCCGAGGACGGCACGCTGTCCTCGGTCCGCGACCTGAGGGCGAACCGCGAGGTCCTGGCGGACAAGGGCAACCTGCTGCGCCTGCACACCGACCTCCCGAACTACTGGGACGCCTGGGACATCGACAAGCACTACAAGAACCGCTACACGGACCTGCTCGACGCGTCCGCCATCACGGTCGTCGACGAGGACCCGCTCCTGGGCGCCATCCGCATCGAACGCGCCTTCGGCAACGCCTCGAAGATCGTCCAGACGATCACCGTGCGGGCCGGCAGTCCCCGGATCGACTTCGAGACGGAGATCGACTGGCACGAGGCCGAGAAGATCCTCAAGGCGGCCTTCCCGGTGGACATCCGGGCCGCGCACTCGTCGGCGGAGATCCAGTTCGGCCACGTCCAGCGGCCCACGCACACCAACACCACCTGGGAGTCGGCCCGTTTCGAGGTCTCCGGCCACCGCTGGGTGCACCTCGCCGAGCCCGGGTACGGCGTCGCGGTCCTCAACGACTCGACGTACGGCCACGACGTCTCCCGCACGGTCCGCGAGGACGGCGGTACGACGACCACGGTCCGCCTGTCCCTGGTGCGCGCCCCGCGGATCCCGGACCCCGGAGCCGACCAGGGCAAGCACCGCTTCACGTACTCGCTGCTGCCCGGCGCGAGCATCGAGGACGCGGTGGCCGAGGGCTACTCGCTGAACCTGCCGTTGCGTGTCGCGGACGCGGCGGGGGCGTCGGAGCCGGTGGTGTGGGCGGACGGCGACGGTGTGACCATCGAGGCGGTGAAGCTCGCCGACGATGCGTCCGGTGATGTCGTCGTGCGTCTCTATGAGTCGCGGGGTGGTCGGGCGGAGGGTGTGCTGTGCACGGGGTTCCCGTTGGCGGGGGCCCAGATCACTGACCTGCTGGAGCGGCCGTTGTCGGAGGCTGCGGTGGAGGGTGACTCGGTGGCTGTGACGCTGCGGCCGTTCGAGGTGCAGACGTTGCGGTTGACGCGCGGCTGAGGGTTCTTTTGCTGCGGGCCGGTGGGGGCTGGTCGCGCAGTTCCCCGCGCCCCTGGGGGCGCGGGTTTGGGCGGGCCGTGTTTTTTGCGGCCCGCCCGCTTTCATATCAGCGGTAACCGTCGCGGTAGTTGTCCCGGTGCCGTTCCTGCCAGGCGATTCTGCGGGTGCGGACGAAGGTGACGATCGGGGTGCGGAAGGCCAGTAGGGCGGTCAGGGCCACCGCGGCGCCGCCCCAGGCGAGGATCGTGCTCAGCATGGAGCTGACGCGGTACGACCAGGTCTCGGTGACGTGGAGGTGCACGGTGATGGGTGGGGTCAGGGTGGCGAGGGCACGGTCGGAGTCGCCCTGGTAGGTGGTGACGGTGAGGAGGAGTTCGTAGTCGCCCGGTTCGTTCGAGGAGACGCTCCACCGCCACTCGACGCCGTCCCCCGGCCGGGCGATGACCTGTCTCGCCCTGGCGTCGGTGAGGAGCGCGACCCGCACATCGGGGTGGGCGGAGGTCAGAGTGGCTCCCTCCACCCCGCCCACCGGGAACGAGCGGGTCTCGATGAGCGTCCCCTCCAGGTTGCTCCGACTCGCGGCTTCGGCGCTCAGACCGGTCAGGGTGATCCGGAAGGTACGGGGTTCGCCCACCGACGTCGCGAGCTGGGAACGGTAGTCGAGGCGCCCGTCGAAGAGCTGGCCGCGGTCGCTCGCCAGGTCGGCCTGGAACGCGGCCTGGTCCCCGTACGGAGAGGTGCCTGTGTCGCAGGCGCTGAGGACGCCGACGGCCACGACGAGGAGGAGTCCGAGGGCGAGCAGGGCACGGGTGCGGATGCCGCCGATGTGCCGAACCGTTTCTGTGTCCCCCATGACCGTCCCCCCGAACACACGGGCAGCCCCCACATCGGGCCGCGCGACCGCGCGGACGATTCTTCCCGATGCGGGGGCCTCGTACGGACTCTTTTCCCGTAGATCGCTCAGCCCGTGAAACCGGCCGTGATCGACGTGAACTGCCAGGTGGTCTGGCTGATGCCCGAGCAGTTGCTGACCACTCCGCCGCCGGGGCACGGGCGGTCGCGGTTGACCGACCAGTAGGCGAGGCGGGCGATGTGGTGGGAGTTGGACCAGTCGCGGATCTGGGCCCAGGTCGTCGGGCTGGTCAGCTCCTGCTGGTCGGACAGGCCGTTCATGCCGGAGATGCCGATGTGGGCGTACGCCGTGGCGTCGTCCCAGCCGAACGTCGACCTCAGCTTCGTTTTGAGGCCCTCCGTGGCGTTCACGGTGCTGGCGTACATGTCGGCGCCGCCGCCGAAGTCGAACGGCATGATCGTGAACACGTCGATATTGGCGCCGAGGGCCGACGCGCGCTCGATCAGGCGGTTGCCCCAGTAGGTCGGGCCGGTGGTCGACGTACCGAAGGTCAGGATCGTGCGCAGGCCCGGGTTGTTCGCCTTGACGATCTTCAGGGCGCCCAGGATGCGGTCCTGCACCACCTCGTTCTCGAATTCGTCCGAGTTCTCGATGTCGACGTCGATCGCCTTCAGCCCGTACGCGTCGATCACCTTCTGGTAGGCGCCCGCGAGCGCCTCCGGTGTCGAGCAGTTCGGGCCGAGCTTGTTGCCGCTCCAGCC
This sequence comes from Streptomyces sp. NPDC002156, assembly GCF_053593675.1. NCBI lineage: Bacteria > Bacillati > Actinomycetota > Actinomycetes > Kitasatosporales > Streptomycetaceae > Streptomyces > Streptomyces sp. NPDC002156. Next base: position 35,858 of record NZ_JBSFDA010000020.1, read on the forward strand.
GCCGATCGACGGGACGATGTCACCGCCCGCCGCGCGGATGGAGTTGATGACGCTCTGGTCGTTGCCGCCGGTCAGCGGGCGGGTGCCGTCCCAGGCGGGGTTGCAGCCGCCGGAGGACAGGATGAACGCCATCGTGAACCACTTGACGCCCGTCGCGCTCATCACCGAGGTCGCGCTCGGCGGGTCGCCCCAGCCGAGGTAGAGGTAGGGCGCCGCCTGCTTGAAGCCGGTTCCGCCGCCGCTGCCCGCGTCCGTCGTGACGCTCACGGCGTTGGATGCCGCCGAGACGTTCCCCGCCGCGTCCCTCGCCTTCACCGTGAAGGAGTACGCGGTGCTCGGCGCGAGTCCGCTCACCGTGGCCGACGTGCCGGAGACGCTCGCCACCTGGCTCGCGCCGCGGTAGATGTCGTACGCCGTGACGCCGACGTTGTCCGACGCGGCGTTCCAGGCCAGGGAGACAGTCGAGGAGGTCTTGGCCGTGGAGCGGAGGGTGCCGGGCGCGGTCGGCGCCTGGGTGTCCGAGCTGCCGCCCGGGCCGTCCAGGCTGATGTCGTCGGCGTGGTAAGTGCCCTGGCCGTACCAGCCGTGGGTGTAGACCGTGGCGGTGGTCTGCGCGGCCCCCGTGGTGAAGGACACCGACAGCTGCGCGTACGCCGACGAGGACGTCGTCCAGGTCGAGGGGCCGCCGTCGACGCCGAGGTAGACGTACGAGCCGCGCACCCACGCGCTGAGGACGTAGGCGGTGTTCGGGCGGACGGTGACGGTCTGGGCGCACTTGGCGTTGTCGCTCGAACTGGCCGCCCCCGCAAGGGACTTGGTGCCGCCGTGCACGGGGGAGGAGACCACTGAGCCGAGGTGGCCGGTGCACGACCAGGGGGAGAGGGTGCCCGACTCGAAGCCGGGGTTGGTGAGGACGTTGGCCGCCTGGGCCGTGCCTGGCAGGGCGACCGCCCCGGCCAGGGCCAGGACGGCGGAGCCGGCCAGGGCGAGCAGACGGTGCCGGAGTGATCTTCCGGGATGCGTGAGGTTGACGAAGCGCACAGCGATCTCCCTGAAGCTATGGGGGTGTTCGGGAGTGTCAGGAGGGTGCGCAACAAAGTTGGTCTGGACCAGTCGGGCTGTCAAGAGACTGTGCGCCGATTGGTCCAGACCGATGTGGGTGTGCCTGGTGAGGGCAGGGATTTACGCGGTGGCCGCCGCAGGCGCTCCCGCCGATGCCTCGGCCGTCGCCTCGGCGACCGGCTCCTCGACGGTCACCGGTGCCGGTACGGCGGACAGCGTGGGCGCCGGGACCTCGTCCGCGTGTGCCGGTACCGATGCCGCGCGCACTGGGCGCGGTGCGGAGACCACGGCGTAGTCCTGGCCGAGGAACGGCGGCACCAGGTCGCCCGGGTCCTCGCCGAGCGCCAATTGCACTGCGGCCCAAGGGGCGTTGATGCCGCACAGCTGGAGCTGGTGCAGTCCGCCGGCCGGGCGTGTGTTGACGTCCATGAGGACCGGCCGGTCCTCGTACATCCGGAACTGGATGTTGCTCAGGTGGTGCAGTCCGAAGCCCTCGGCGATGAGCCGCGCGGGCTCCAGCCAGGCCTCGTCGAGGGTGAAGCCGCGCCGCCTGCCGTTCTTGGTGCGGCCGATCGCCATCCGGATCCGCGAGTCGGGGCCCGTGAGGCAGTCGACGGACACCTCGGGCTGCTCCAGACGGGGCATCACCAGCCAGTCGACGCCGTCCTCGGAGTTCCGCAGCACGTCGAGGACCATGTCCAACTGGACGTAGGGGCTGGGGAACCCGTTCAGATGCGCCATCGAGAAGGGGGCACGGGTGATCACCCGGAAACCCACACCGCCCGCGCCCGCCGCCGGCTTGAAGCACGCCTTGTGGCCGTCGGCCTCCAACTGCTCGACCGCGACAAGGAGTTCGTCCGCGTTGCGCACCCGCCACCACGGCGGCACCGGCACCCCGACCGCCTCGACGGCCTGGTACGCGGTCGCCTTGTCCTGGAAGACGGCCACCGCCTCGGGCGTCGGCGCGAGCAGCTTGGTGCCGACGGCCTCGAAGTCCGCGCGGTGCTCGACGATCGCGTCCTGGTGCAGTCGCGGCACGAACACGTCGATCTCGCGGCGGTCGCACTGGTCGAGCGCGTATTCGACGTACGCGGCGGGGGACAGGCCCTCGGGCTCCATCGCGGCGGTGTCGGCGGCGGCCAGGACGGGGGAGTCGGCGTCCCCGTGGGTGGCATGGATCTCGACCGCGCGGTCGCTGGGATTTCTCCGCAGCTGTTCAATGAAGAACACGTTCTCCGCGTACGTGCGGTTGAGCCAGACGCGTACGCGAGAGACCATGCAGGGGCCACCTTTCAAGGATCACGGGCACGGCGGAGCAAGGCCGAGCCCGGCCAGGGGAGAGTTGGGAACACGACAAGCCGCCGGGTGCGAACCGGATTTGTGGCGGAAGTGTTGAGGCGATCATAAGGCTCCGCAGACCTTGATACTGCTACGTGCGTGTTACGGAATTGACAGCAGTACACCGTGTGTTGCCTTGTGCACCAGCAGTGGCCCCTGTAGTGATCTTCGCCGCCGCCCGTGGATCATCGTGGAGAGGGCTTCCCGAGCGCGGGGAGCCCTACTTGTCCGGCCGCCGGGGATGTGTTCTTGTGGGTCCGAACGTGCGCCCGCGGGGGCGGAGTTCGGATGCGGAAGGGGCTGGGGTGGAGACGACGGCCGGCGGTGCCGGACAGCTGCTGGCGATCAGCGATCTGCACATCGGCTACCCGGAGAACCGCGCCCTGGTCGAACGGATGCACCCCGGGTCGGACGACGACTGGCTTCTTGTCGCCGGCGACGTGTCGGAGAGCGTGGCCGACATCCGCTGGGTCCTCGAAACCCTCGCCGACCGGTTCCGGAAGGTCATCTGGGCACCCGGCAATCACGAGCTGTGGACCCATCCCAAGGACCCGGTCACCCTGCGCGGCGTCGCCCGCTACGAACACCTGGTCGCCCTCTGCCGCGAGCTGGGTGTGGTGTCGCCCGAGGACCCGTACCCCGTGTGGGAGGGTCCCGGCGGCCCTGTGGCGGTCGCGCCGCTCTTCCTCCTCTACGACTACTCCTTCCTGCCGCAGGGCTGCACGACCAAGGCGGAGGGCCTCGCGTACGCGGAGAGCACCGGCATCGTCTGCACCGACGAGTACCTCCTGCACCCCGACCCCTATCCGACCCGTGAGGCCTGGTGCCGGGCCCGGGTCGCGGAGACCGAGCGGCGGCTCGCGGAGCTGCCCGAGGACCTGCCGACGGTGCTCGTCAACCACTATCCGCTGGACCGGCATCCGACGGACGTGCTGTGGCACCCCGAGTTCGCCATGTGGTGCGGCACCACGCTGACCGCCGACTGGCACCGCCGATTCCGTGTCGCGACCATGGTCTACGGTCATCTGCACATCCCTCGGACCACCTGGCACGAGGGCGTCCGCTTCGAAGAAGTGTCGGTGGGCTACCCCCGCGAGTGGCAGAAGCGCCCCGGAGACCCGGGAAGGCTGCGCCGCATACTGCCGATGGAGGTCGGATCCGGTGATCGAGGAGCTGCTTCCGGCCACGGTGGTGGCCGTGGAGGCGCACGGTGACGAGACCGTCGGCGGTGGGGACGGGGCCGGTGGACCCGGGATCGGTGGGCTAGGCACCGGTGGCCTTGGAGGCGGTGGCCTTGGGGGCGCGACGCTGTATCCCGAGGAGCAGGCGCTCGTGACCCGGGCGGTGCCCAAGCGCGTCCGTGAGTTCACCCTCGTACGCGCGTGTGCCCGCCGGGCCATGGAGAAGCTCGGCGTGCCGCCGCAGCCCGTGCTGCCCGGCGAGCGGGGCGCCCCGCAGTGGCCGGCCGGGCTGGTCGGCAGCATGACCCACTGCGAGGGCTACTGCGCCGCCGCACTGGTCCGCGCCACCGACCTGGCCTCGATCGGCATCGACGCCGAACCCCACCAGCCGCTGCCCGAGGGCGTCCTCGACTCCGTGGCCCTGTCCACGGAGCGGGAACACCTGCGGGTGCTCGCGGAGGACGGCCCCGGCGTGCACGGAGTCCCCGTGCACTGGGACCGGCTGCTGTTCAGCGCCAAGGAGTCGGTCTACAAGGCGTGGTTCCCCCTCACCGGCAAGTGGCTGGACTTCAGCGAGGCCGACATCGCGTTCACGAGCGCCCCCGGCGCGCACCCGAACGGCACCTTCCGGGCCCGTCTTCTGGTGCCCGGACCGGTCGTCGACGGCCACGAACTCGGGTACTTCGACGGCCGCTGGACCGTGCGGCGCGGGCTGCTGGGCACGGCGGTCAGCGTGCCGCACCAGCCTGCCTGAGCAGCTCGAAGAACCTCTCCTCGTTGCCCGAGAGGCCCGCCGCCGCCAGCGCCGCCTCCGCCTCGGCGAGAACGGCGGGCGGCACGACGGGTGGTCGGCGGCTTCCCGGAGGCACGTCGAAGGCTGCGCGCACGGTGTGCAGCAGCCTCAAGTAGGCCTGTACGGCGGTGCGCTCACGGTCGGTCAGTACGGCTGTCGGCATCGGTCGGCTCTCCCCGTGTCGGCGTCATTCCTGCACCTCCCAGCTTGCCGCCCGCCACTGACAATCCGGTTCCCGTACGCGTCGGTTCGCTCGCTTAGCGGAGGCGAAACCTCCTCGAAACGCCTCGTGAGAATGGGGTTCTACGCTGAAGGGAAAGGGTTTTCAGCAAGGGGTCGGCGCGTCAGCGCACAGGAACACGGGGAGGTGGGCGGTGTGACGGACGTCCCGCGTCACGGACCGGCACGCGCCGTACGGCTGCGTTCGGTGGGCGACGACGAACTGGAACTGCGGTACCGCGTCGTGCACGGGTACCGCCGGGCCTTCCGCATGGCGGGCTCGGGCCCCGTGCTCGTCCTGATCCACGGCATCGGCGACTCTTCGGCGACCTGGGCCGAGCTGATCCCCGACCTCGCCCGCAGCCACACCGTGATCGCCCCCGACCTGCTCGGCCACGGCGCGTCCGACAAACCGCGCGCCGACTACTCGGTGGCCGCCTACGCCAACGGCGTGCGCGATCTGCTCACCACCCTCGGCATCGAGTCCGCGACGCTCGTCGGACACTCGCTCGGGGGCGGGGTGGCGATGCAGTTCGCCTATCAGTTCCCCGAGCGCACCGAGCGGCTGATTCTGGTCAGCGCGGGTGGGGTGGGGCGCGAGGTCAATCCCGTTCTGCGGGCCGTGTCACTGCCCGGTGCCCATCTCGCGTTGTCCGCGCTGCGGTTGCCGGGGATGCGGCTGCAAGTGGGGCTTGTCGTACGGCTGATGAAGCTGCTGGACACCGATCTGGGGCAGGACGCGCCGGAGTTGCTCACGCTGGTGGACGCGCTGCCCGACGAGACGTCTCGCAACGCCTTCATTCGTACGCTGCGGGCGGTGGTGGACTGGCGGGGGCAGGTCGTGACCATGCTCGATCGGTGTTATCTGACCGAGGGCATGCCGACGATGTTGCTGTGGGGGGACCGGGACAGTGTGGTGCCGGTCCGGCATGCGTATGGGGCGCATGAGGCCATGCCCGGTAGTCGGCTGGAGATTTTTGAGGGGGCGGGGCATTTTCCGTTCCACAGTGATCCGGTGCGGTTTGTGGAACTGGTGGAGGAGTTCACTGGGGGGAGTGCGCCGGCTGACTGGAGTCGGGAGCATTGGCGGGAGTTGTTGGTGGATGGGCGGCCTGTGGGGGAGGGGGTGGGGGAGGAGGAGTTGCGGGAGGTGAGTGAGCGTAGTGCGACGTAGTTTTTCGGGTGCGGGCCGGTGGGGGCTTGTCGCGCAGTTCCCCGCGCCCCCAAAAGCCGTCCGTGCCCCCTACTGCCAAGCCACCGTTGCCTCTCGTACCGCCGCTACCACCGGTGATTTGCGCAACGCGTGTGACATGGCCAGCAGGTCTCGGGGGCCCTCGGGCGGTGCTGACGCGCCGTTCTCCGTCGCTGCCGCGTTGATCACCCTGCCCTCCGGGTCCGCTGCCCTGGCCCGTATCGCCGCCGTCACCATCGCCGCGTCCGCCTCTGCCCTGGCGCCCTCGGGGGACGAGCCGGCGGCGACCGCGGCCTCGTAGGCCCTGCTTCGGACCGTTGGGTCGAAGTACGGGTAGAGGCTGAGCATGCCGTCGTGGATGTCCGACTCGCGTTGGGTGACCTGGAGTTCGGCCGGGGACCACCAGGCGATGCGGACCCCGCGGTCGCCGTGGTCCGAGAGGGGGGCCAGTTCTCGCCACAGGGGGCTCAGGCGGCGGTACGTCGACCAGGTGCTCCAGACGTCGCCCACGCGCTGGAAGGCCAGGGGGATGCAGAAGCCGGCCGCGGTGACGACCTCCGCTGCGGCGGCCATCGCGGGGGCGACGTATGTGCTCAGATAGTCGAGGTTCTCGCCGTTCCAGCGGGCGATCACCGCCGTCATCTTGGCGGCGGCGAAGGCGATGTTGCAGAAGAAGCCGGCCACGATGACGAGCAGGCCGACCCGCAGCCAGCCGTGCACCTGGAGCGCCCACGGCCAGCACATCATGTTCATCGCTATGTTCGCGACCGTCAGTGCCACGAGGTAGAGGACGATCATTTCGCGGATGTACGGCGTGTTCGCGTAGTGCGTGTCGAAGTCGCGCAGGCGTTGCTCGGGGGCGTTGCCCAGGGCGAACAGGGCGGCCGTCGCCACGATCACCACCGCGTAGCCGGCGATCCAGCGGCGCGAGGCGCGGCGGGTGGACTCGGGCGGGCCACCGCGCCAGTTGATGATCAGCACCAGGCAGGAGGCGCTGAAGGCGCTCAGCAGGCAGTACACGAGCGGTGCCGAGATGTTCGGGACGCCGGTGACGCGGTTGACCCAGGAGATGGTCGGCGGGGCCGCGAAGAGGAACACCAGGACGGAGAGGAGGAGCAGCGCGTACACCGACCGCTGTAGCGGGTCCCGCCAGGCGCGCAGTACCGTCCGGCCTTTGAGGAGGAGGACGATCACCATCGCGGCGGACGGCACGTAGTAGCTGGAGTCGTTCACGCCGGGTCCTGCCTCAGCTCTGCGGCCCGCGATAGCCGAGGGAGGCCTCGATCCGGCCCGCGAGCTGATCCCGCTGAACAGGCTTGCGCAGCGCCGAACCGGCCAGCCACGTACGGCACTTGCTGGCCAGCAGCAGGCCGAAGCTCTCGGCGTCCTGCTCGTCCGCGAGGTCGAACCGGGTGCGGGCGGCCACCTTGCGGACCGTGGCCCGGAGGTCCGCGGTGTCGCTGAGCAGGCGGGCGGCGACCGCGGCGCCGTCGACATGGTGGCCGCAGTGCCCGGCCTGCATGTGCCACAGCTCATGGCCCAGGATCACCAACTGGTGGTCGGGCGCGGTGCGTTCCTCGACCACGACGATGTCCTGGTCGGCCATGTCGAGCCACAGCCCGCTGGCCGTGCCGGGCGGGAAGGGCGCCGCGCGGAACACGACGGGACGGCCGCGGCGCCTGCTCATGGCATCGCACAGCGCGACACAGAGGTCGGCGGGCTCCGCCGGTGCCGGAAGCTTCAGCTCGGTCACCAACTCGCCGCACAGGCGGCGCATTTCCTTGCCGATGTTCACAGTCATCCCTCGGATCACGACTCCGGCCGCTTGACGCTCTCCAGAAGCATGTCCAGCCATTCGGCGACCTTGTCGCGATGCTGGTCGGAGGGCAGCTGCGCGGCCCGCCAGGCGATTCCGCGGACTCCGTGGTCCTGCAGCAGCCGCTCCAGCGGGTCGAAGGCGGCCGCCGCCGCCTCGCGCTCACGGTCGGCGAGCTGCTGGAGAAGCTCCTGCTCGGTGCGCTGGAGGGCGCCCGCGAGCGCCTCGGGGTCCTCCGCGGTGAGGAATCCGGCGTGCACTCTGAAGAAGCGCTGGATGGCGTCGCAGTGCTCCATCGTGGGGCGCCGGTCGCCGTTGATGAGGGCGCCCGCCTGCTGGCGGGACATACCGGCGCCGTCGGCGATCTCCTGCTGGGTGTACTTGCGGCCGTTCGGCTTGAGCCGGGTGCGGCGCAGCAGGCCCAGCCGCTGCAGGAAACGGGCCTGGAGATCGGGTTCGCCGGCGCTCTGGCCGCTCAGTAGGGCCTTGACGACGCTCTCGGGCACACCGGAGGCGGTCGAGAGCTGCGCCGTCCTGAAGACCTCGGTGTGCGGTACGCCGAGCCGGTCCGCGAGCGCGGTGACACGGGCCACTACGGCGGACAGCAGAACCGTCGCCGTGGCGCCCGGAACCTCGTAGCCATCCGTCACCGACAGGTCTCCCACGTCTTGGTCCGTTTTCGTCTTCGTCCGGCATCACTGTTGCCGCGAACTGCCCGGAGAGAGTAGCGGGTTGTTCGAACTCACATCCAGCTCTCGCCACATCTGTGGCCAGATTCAGCCGTCAACAGGCATGAAATGCCACGATAGTTGACACGGCTCGTGCCGGGGCAGCAGGATCAGGGCGCCGCGTGAAGGCCGCATAGGCAAGAGGGGTGACCTCCCGATGGCATTTCAGGCAGGAGGGCAGCGGCCGGCGCCGCGGCCGGTCCCCGAGAGTCCCGAGGCCCGGGCGTATCTGCGGGACTACGCCATGCTCGTGGAGGCCGTGCCCTTTCCGTCCGTCGTCCTCGACCACCGGTGGGACGTGGTCCTCTCCAACACCGCGTTCGAGTCACTTTTCCGTGCCGTCGGCCCGCATCCCACGGCCATGCCCGGCGACAACTTCCTCCGTTTCGTCCTCTTCCACCCGGACGCGGGCACGGTCCTCGGCGAGCACGAGTCGAGCTGGTGTCTGCCGATGCTCGCGCACTTCGCCGCCGCCGTGGAGCGGCACAGCCAGGACCGCGGCCTGCAGTCCATCCGCCGGGACATCGCCCAGGACCCGATCATGGAGGCCGCCTACCGGCAGGGCCTGCCGCACTGGATCCGGGCGGTCGGCGCGGAGGCCGTCCAGCACGACGCCGCCGTACGTCCCCTGCTGCACCCCGACCCGCGCTGGGGCGCCACGGAGTGCCGGGTCGTGGGCGAGACCTCCAAGTCCCTTGAGGACATGGGCTATACGAGGCTGACGCTGGTGCTCCGCGAGACGCGGCGCCCGGCGGACGCCCCGCGAGGACCACGCCGCCCGCGGCGCTCGGCGAGCCACCTGAGTGTGGTGCCGGCCCCGGAGGCGTGACACGGGGACCTGGCCCCGGAACCGTCGGCGTTCAGGTCGCCGACGGCACCGGGGCCGCCGCCCTGTCGGCCCCAGCACCGTTTCCGGATCAGTTCTTGTCCACCGCCCTGTCCACGACGTCCTCGACCCTGTCCGTCGGGCCGGGGGCCGGGATTCCGCGTTTGGCCGCCTGGATCTGCTCGTACACATGCGTGCGCAGTTCGGCGAAGCGCGGGGCGACCCGGGTGTGCAACTGGTCGCGTTCGTCCGGGAGATCGATCGTCAGCTGCTCCCTGACGACGGTCGGGGACGCGGACAGGACGAGCACCCGCTGGCCCAGGTACACGGCCTCGTCGATGTCGTGCGTGACGAACAGGATCGTGATCCCGCGCTGCCGCCACAGTCCCCGTACGAGGTCTTCGAGGTCGGCGCGGGTCTGGGCGTCGACCGCCGCGAACGGCTCGTCCATCAGCAGGACTTCGGGCTCGTAGGCGAGCGCGCGGGCGATCGCGACCCGCTGCTGCATCCCGCCGGACAGCTGCCACGGATACGCCCCGGCGGCGTCCGCGAGCCCGACCGAGCGCAGCGCGTCCGCGACCAGTTCACGGCGCCGGGACTTGGACAAACCCTTCTGCTTCAGCGGGAGTTCGACGTTGTCGCCGACGCGCATCCAGGGGAACAGGCTGCGGCCGTACTCCTGGAAGACGAACGCCATCCCGGGCGGCGGACCGCTCACCGGCCGTCCCGCGAGCGTCACTTGGCCCGCCGTCGGCGTCATGAGCCCGCCCACGCACTTCAGCAGCGTCGTCTTGCCGCACCCCGACGGGCCGACCAGGCACACGAGTTCACCCGCCTCGATGCCGAAGGTGAGGTCCCGCACCGCCTCGACCCGGCGCCCGGACCCCTCGTAGACCTTGTTCAGCCCGGATACATCGAGAAGCGCGCCCATGGACCGCCCTTTCACGTTCGAGAGGCTCACTGCGACCGCCGGGCCGAGGCGCGCAGACCGTGGTACCAGCCGAGCACCCGCCGCTCGACCAGCTGGAAGACGACGGAGAGGACGAAGCCGAGCAGCCCCAGGACGAGGATCCCGGTCCACATGTCCGGTATGGCGAAGCCGCGTTGGAACTGCACGATGGTGAAACCGAGCCCGTTGCTGGCCGCGAACATCTCGCTGATGACCATCAGGATGATGGCGATGGACAGCGCCTGGCGCAGCCCCGCGAAGATCTGCGGGCTCGCCGAGCGCAGCACCACGTTCCGCAGCCGGGCGGCTCCCGTGATCCCGTACGAACGTGCCGTTTCGGCCATCACCGGGTCGACCGCGCGTACGCCCTCGACGGTGTTGAGAAGGATCGGCCAGACGCAGCCGCTCGCGATCACGGTGATCTTCATGGTGTCGTCGATGCCCGCGAACAGCATGATGACGGGGATCAGGACGGGGGCCGGGATCGCCCGCAGGAACTCCAGCACCGGCTCGCACAGGGCCCGCACCCGCCGGTAGGAGCCGATGACCGTGCCGAGGGCCACCCCGACGACGGCCGCCACCGCGTACCCGGCGGCCAGCCGCAGGATGCTGGGCAGCACGTCGGCGCGCAGCCGCTCAGGGGTCCAGACGTCGGGGAAGGCCGTGAGGATCGTCCGCAGGGGTGGCCAGAAAGGGTTGGTGCTGTCGTCGGAGGCGAGCCACCAGAGCCCGAGCAGGAGGAGGGGCAGCGCGACGACGAAGACCAGCCGGAGCAGGAACCGGGTCACACCGCCACCTCCCCGCGCACCGACTGGTGCCAGGCCAGCGCCCGCCGTTCCACCGTACGGGCGCCCACGTTGATGACGAGGCCGAGGAGCCCGGTGACCACGATCAGCGCGTACATCTCGGGCACCGCCTGCGAGTTCTGCGCGATGGCGATGCGCGCGCCCAACCCCGGTGCCCCGATGACCAGTTCGGCGGTCACCGTGAGGATCAGCGCGACGGCCGCGGCCAGCCGTACGCCGGTCATGACGTACGGCAGCGCGGTCGGCCACAGCACGTACCGGATGCGCGCCCAGCTGCCCAGACCGTACGAGCGGGCCGTCTCGTCCGCGACCGGGTCCAAGTCCTGGATGCCGTACAGGACTTGGACGAGCACCTGCCAGAAGGAGGCGTAGACGACGAGGAGGAGGACCGAGCGCAGTTCGCTGCCGTAGAGCAGGACGGCGAGCGGGATCAGCGCGACCGACGGGATCGGGCGCAGGAACTCGATCGTCGACGCCGTGGCCTCGCGCAGATACGGCACGACCGACACGAGCACCCCGACGGCGATGCCCGCGCTCACCGCGATGGCGAGGCCCAGCGCCCAGCCGGTGAGCGTGTCGCCGAGCGCCGTCCAGAAGGTGTCGTCGGACAGCTCGTCGCCGAGGGCGCCGGCGATCCGGGCGACGGGCGGGAAGTACGCCTCTTTGACGAGACCGAGCCGCGGTACCGCCTCGCCCAGGGCGAGGAAGACCGCGAGCCCGGTCGCGCCGAGGACGGCGTTCGTCCCTCTCACGGCAGCAGCTTGTCCAGGTCGGGGGTCTTCTTGAAGAGCCCGTCCTCCTCGCCGAGCTTCATCAGTGCCTCGATCGAGGCACGGTTCGCCTCGGCCGGCCACTTCGGCAGGGTCACCTTCGCCAGTACGTCCGCCGGGATCTTGGTGTACGTCGTGACGATCTGCCGGGCCTCGTCCGGATGGGCGTCGGCGTAGGCGAGGGACTCGGCGGTGGCCTCCTGGAACTTCTTCACCAACTCCGGGTTCTGCTGGGCGTACTGGGTCGAGGTGAAGTACATCGCGACGGTGCAGTTCGGCGCGACGTCCACCAGCGGCCAGCCGATCTCCACACCGCCCTGGCTCTTGACGGTCGCGAGGGCCGGCTCGACGACCTGGGCGGCGTCGATCTGGCCGCTGTCGAGGGCGGCGGGCATCTGGTCGAAGGCCAGCTCGACGAACTTCACCTTGTCGGGGTCGCCGCCGGCCTTGCGCACCGACTCGCGGACCGACGTCTCGTTGATGTTCTTGAGGGTGTTGACGGCGACCTTCTTGCCCTCCAGGTCCTTCGCCGACTTGATCGGGCTGTCCTTCTTCACGGTGATCGCGCTGAAGTCCTTGCCCTCCACACCGGTTGACGCGATGCCGTTGACGACGGCCTTGACCGGTACGTCGTTGGACTGGGCGATCATCAACGACGTCACGTTGCTGAAGCCGAACTGGAACTGGCCGCTGACGACACCCGGCACGATCGCCGCGCCGCCCTGCGCGAGGGTGAGGGACAGCTTGAGCCCGCGCTCGCTGAAGAAGCCCTTCTGCTGACCGAGGTAGAGGGGTGCCACGTCGACGATGGGGATGATGCCGACCTTGACCGTGGTGGTGCCGCCGGACGACGTGGTGCCGCCCGACGAGCCGGAACCGTCCGACGAACCACAGGCCGTCGCGGTGACCAGGAGCGTGGCGGCCGTGAGGCCGGTGAACAGACGACGCATGACTCCTCCTGTGGGACCGATCCTGGTGCTCCGACAGGTTGTGCCAGATGGTGGCGAGTTGTGCGCGGAGAGCACGGGCGTGCTCAGGGAGAACGTCTCGGAACGTCTCAGCGGGAACGTAGAGCCCCGCGCCAGCCAGGGTCAATGCCCGTGCCGTACCCGGTTGTTGACGTACACGGCGCGCACTCATAGCGTGCGCACAGCGCACACTCGTACGTCCCCCTGGAGGCTACGATGACCGCTGCCGCCCGCGCCCCGCACTTCGTCCGCTCCTTCGAACGCGGCCTGGCCGTCATCCGTGCCTTCGACGCCGAACACCCGGCGCTGACGCTCAGCGAGGTCGCCCGCGCCTGTGAACTGACCCGCGCCGCCGCCCGCCGCTTCCTGCTGACCCTCGCCGACCTCGGCTACGTCCACAGCGACGGCCGGCTCTTCCGGCTCACCCCGCGCGTACTGGAACTCGGCTACGCGTACCTCGCCGCCTTCACCCTGCCGCAGATCGCCGAGCCGCATCTGGAGCAACTCGTCGCGCAGGTACGGGAGTCGTCCTCGCTGTGCGTCCTGGACGGCGACGACATCGTGTACGTGGCCCGGGTCCCCATCCGCCGCATCATGACCGCGGCCATCACCGTCGGCACCCGCTTCCCGGCCCACGTCACGTCAGTGGGAAGGGTGATCCTCGCGCATCTGCCCGAGGGGGACCTTGACGCCCTCCTCGCGCGCGCCGACCTGCGCCCCCTGACCGACCGGACGATCACCTCAACGACCGTACTGCGGACGGAACTTCAGCGCGTACGGCGACAGGGGTACGCCGTCGTCGACCAGGAACTGGAGGAGGGGCTGCGCTCGGTCGCCGCCCCGGTGCGGGACCGGGACGGCGAGGTGGTGGCCGGCGTGAACATCCCCGTCCACGCCGGCCGCAACTCCGTGGAGTCGGTACGCCGGGACCTGTTGCCCCATCTCCTGGCGACCGTCGCCCGGATCGAGGCCGATCTGGCGATGGCTACAGGTCGAGGACGAGCCGCGGACCACGGCACCGGGACACACAGATGAGCATCGTCTCGCCCGCCTCCCGCTCCTCGTCGGAGAGCACCGAGTCCCGGTGGTCCGGGGTGCCTTCGAGCACGTCCGTCTCACAGGTGCCGCAGGTCCCCTCGGTGCAGGAGTAGAGCACCTCGACCCCGGCCCCGCGCACGGTGTCAAGGACGGACACGTCGACGGGCACGGTCAGCGTACGACCGCTGCGCTGCAGCACGACCTCGAACTCACTGTCGTCGCCGCCCTGTTGGACCTTGGGCGTGAACCGCTCGACATGCAGGGCACCGCCCGGACAGACGGCCTCCACCGCGTCGAGGAGTGCCCCAGGACCGCAGCAGTAGACAAGGGTGCCTTCCGTCAACTGCCCGATCTCCGAGTCGAGGTCGAGCAGCCCGGTCTCGTCCTGCGGAGCGAACGTGACCTTGTCCCCGTACCGTCCCAACTCCTCCGTGAACGCCATGGAGTTGCGGGTGCGTCCGCCGTACAGCAGCGTCCACTCGGCGCCCGCCGCCTCGGCGGCGGCGAGCATCGGCAGGATCGGGGTGATGCCGATACCGCCCGCGACGAAGCGGTAGCGGGGCGCCGGCTTGAGCGCGAAGTGGTTGCGCGGCCCGCGTACCCGCACCTTGTCGCCGAGCCCCAACTGCCCGTGCACATACGCCGATCCACCGCGCCCGTCCGGCTCGCGCAGCACCGCGATCCGCCACGCCGACCGGTCGGCCGGGTCGCCGCACAACGAGTACTGGCGCTCCAGCTCGGGCCCGAGCACGACGTCGACATGGGCGCCCGGCTCCCACTCGGGGAGTTGCTCGCCCAGCGGGTGCCGCAGGGTGAGCGCGAGCACCCCATCGGCGGCCAACTCGCGCCGGTCGACGATGAGTTCGACTTCGTAGACGCTCATGAGCTGCTTCCTTGCGGCTGATGTCCCTGGGGGTGGGAGAGCATCCACTCCCACATCTCGATGGGGTCCTGCGAGCTGTGTTCACGGCCGCAGTGACAGGTGCCGTGCAGGATGTCCGTGCCCGGCAGCCAGTCGATGCGGTAGACCTCGCCCGTGGGGCTGCTCACAGGACCTTCTCCACCGGCTTGTCGCCCTCCTCGACCAGCCGGGCGAGGATACGGCGGGCGGCGAGACCACCGGTGTCGATGTTGATGCTCAGCTCCTGGTAGCCGGTGCGCTCCGAACCCAGCGTCTCCTGAAGGAGGTTGAGCGCGACGACGTCCTGCATGACGACCGTGTGGTTGTTGCTCCGCAGGAACTCGGTGACCTCGTCGTCGTCCGTGGCCCAGTCCCGCGAGACCATCCAGAAGTCGTACACCTTGCCGTCGGACGACGGAGTGATCGCGTACGTGATCTCGGTGTGGAAACCGTTCGGGTCGCTGCCGTCCGCCTCGGGCACCACGCCGACCGGCGCGATCCGGCTGTGCAGCAGGTACAGGCACGGCGCGTGGTACTCGATGTCCTGCCAGCGCGTGATCCGCCCCTCGATCCCGGTCGACTTGGCGTAGAACGGCGGGCACTCGGCGTCCGCCATGTGCCGGCTGACCCGGACGATCCCGGCGCCCTCGTCGACCTCGGTGGTGATCGGGGTCTCGGCGACCTCGGGGGTGCCGATGTAGCCGCCGTGCAGATAGGTCTCGTGGGAGAGGTCGAGCAGGTTGTCGACCAGGAGCCCGTAGTCGGCGTCGATCGGCTCCATGCCCTGGATGGTCGTCCAGCCGGGGGAGTCGAGGTGCCGGGCGCGCGGGATGGTCTGCGGGTCGGCCAGTGCCGGGTCGCCGATCCAGACCCAGATCAGCGAGTCCTGCTCGACGACCGGGTAGGAGGCGACGCGGGCGGTGCGCGGGACCCGTTTCTGCCCCGGCACGTACACGCACGTACCCGTGGTGTCGTAGGTGAAGCCGTGGTAACCGCACACGATCCGGTCGCCGTCGAGTCCGCTCTCGGAGAGCGGGTACCTGCGGTGCACACAGCGGTCGTGCAGGGCTATCGGCGTCCCCTCGCCCTCGGTGCGATAGAAGACGAGCGGCTCCCCGAGAATCGTCCGTCCGAGCAACTCCCGCCCCACCTCGTGGCTGTAGGCGGCGACGTACCACTGGTTCCTGGCGAAGGCGGTGGTGTGCGGCATCGTTGCGGCTCCCGTCTCTCTGTGATGGCGACATCGTCCGGAAGGGCGTCACAGGGACGCAATACCGCTTCCGCCTCACGGAAGCTTCGATGGAAAACGCCTGTTCAGAGGGCAGTCCGATGGTCCAGCCGTCCGTCGGGCGGCCGGACCCGTTCGTCCACGAGCAGGTCAGTCGCCCTCGGCCCCGGGCAGCAGGCGCGAACCCGCCACGGTGAAGCCGATCCGGGCCCCGCCGCCCGGGCGAGGGCCCGCGGTCACCGTGCCGCCGTGGGCCTCGGCGACGTCGCGGACGATGGCGAGGCCGAGTCCGGAGCCGGGCAGGGCGCGAGCGGTGTCGGCGCGGTAGAAGCGGTCGAACACCCGGGGGAGGGCGGCGGCGTCGATGCCCGGTCCGCGGTCGGACACGGTGACCGCCCCACGGCGGATGCGCACCTCGATGGGATCGTCGCCGTCGGGGTCGAACTTGGCGGCGTTCTCCAGCAGGTTGCCCAGCGCGCGTTCCAGGCCCTGCGGGCGGCCGTGGACCACGGTGCCGTCGGCGTCGACATGGACCAGGCGACCGCTGCGCCGGTACACCCGCCGCGCGACACGGCGGGCCACGACGGCCAGCTCCACGGCCTCCTCGTCCTCTTCCTGGCCGCCGGCCAGCGCCAGTTCCACGAGTTCCTCCACGAGGTGCGCGAGTTCGCCGGTCTCGCCCTCGACGTCGTCCAGGAGCCGGTCGCGGGCCTGCGGGGACAGCTCGGCGACGCGACGCAGCACCGCGGCGTTGGTGCGCAGACTGGTGAGAGGGGTCCGCAGCTCGTGGGCGGCGTCGTGCACCAGTCTCTCCTGGGCGTCACGGGCGGCGGCGATCCGCCCGAGCATCCTGCCGAACGACGTGGACAGCCGGCCCACCTCGTCCCGCCCGCCCGTCAGGTCCGCGTGTCCGAGCACGGCCCGGCCGTCGGCGCTGACCTCTTCGGCGGCCTCGGCCAGCCGTACCAGGCGCCGGGTGATGCGTCCCGCGACCAGCACACCCGCGCCGGCCGCGGCCAGCATGACCGCGAGGCTGACCATCGCGATCTCCCTGGCCATACCGCCCAGGACATGACGGGTCTCGTCGATCCGGACCGCCACCTGCAGCGCGCCCCGGTTCCCGCCCAGGGCGGTGGTCAGCCGACGGTAGGTGCGGCCCGCCACGACGACCTCGGTGATGTCCGTGTCCCCGGCCCTGCCCGAGGCGGCCAGGGTCCGCCCGGTGTCGGACACCGGCAGCGGCACACCCGGGCCACCGAGGCGGGCGACCGTTCCGTCGACGGCGACGGACTGCAGGACCATCCGCCGTTCCGGCTCGTCCCCGGGACCGGGGCGGTCCGGCCCGGGAAAGAGCTCCGGTACCTGGGCGATCACCTCGGAGACCAGCGGCTGCCCTCCCCGTTCCTCGGCGTGCGCCAGGGCGACCGTGGCCGACCGCAGGGTCCGGTCGATCTCGGCGACGACCCGGTCGGAGGCGGCGCGATAACTCAGCGCTCCGACCAGCAGCGCCACCACGGCACCGATGGCGGCGAAGGCGAGCGCGAACCGCGTACGCAGGGTCATGTCCGTGCCGCGTATCCCACGCCGCGCACGGTGTGGATCAGATCGGGCGCTCCGGCCGCGCCGAGCTTGCGCCGCAGATATCCGACGTAGCCCGCCAGGTTCTTGGCGTCCACGCCGACGTCGCGACCCCAGACCTGCCGGTAGAGCGTCTCGTGATCCAGCACCAGTCCCTCGTTGCGCACCAGGAGTTCCAGCAGGTCGAACTCGGTCCTGGTGAGCCGCACTTCCGACTCGCCCCACCACACACGGCGGGCCGCCGGAGAGATCCGCAGCGAGGCCATGCGCAGAACGGTGCCGTCCCGCTCCGCGTCCTCGGTCTCCCGCACGGGCTTCGGGGTCAGGGCGGCTCTGCGCAGCAACGCCCTCAGCCGGGCCGTCAGTTCGGGCACCGCGAAGGGCTTGGACAGATAGTCGTCGGCACCGGCGTCGAGGCCCGCCGCACGGTCCGGGGTGCGGGAGCGGGCGGTGAGCATGAGGACCGGTGTGCGGTCACCGTCGGCGCGCAGCACACGGCACACAGCCATGCCGTCGACATGGGGCATCATGACGTCGACGACGAGCACGTCGAAGGACTCCCGGCGGACCCGGGTCAGCGTCTCCACCCCGTCGGCGGCGGTGACGACGTCGTACCCCTCCAACTCCAGTGCGCGCGCGAGGGATTCACGGACCGCGCGATCGTCGTCGGCGATGAGGACACGATCAGGCATCCGGGCATGATGGCACACCGCTTCCGGGCGCCGGTTCGCATTCCGGGCACCGGTTCTCATCGAATTCCGGACCGGCTCCCGACCGGGTCTGAGATCGCTCGCGAAGCATGGGGCCGCACCCGCACTCACACCCCTCACAGGAGCCCCATGTCCTCCGTTCCCCACCCCATGGCCGCACCGACCGCCCCCGCATCGCCGTCGCGTGCGCCGGATCGCGGGCGGATACGCGTACACCGCGCCGTGGCCGTCGCCGTGTGCCTCGGTCTCGGTGGCGCGGGCTGTGGCACCGTCGACCAGGCGTCGTCGCCGGCGGCGCTGACGAAGCCGAATCCGGTCCCGGCGTCCGCCCTGCGCACCGGCGCCGGCGGCGCGAACACGGCACAGGTCGTGGCCGCCGCGAACGCGTTCCTCGCCACGCTGTCCGACGAGCAGAAGGACACCGCCCTCTACGACTTCGACGACCCGGCGAAGAAGACCGGCTGGTCCAACTTCCCGACGCCCGTCGTCGAGCGCAACGGCCTGAAGCTGGGCGACCTCACCGACGCGCAGGAGGCCGCGGCCCTGAAGGTCATGGAGGCCGCGCTCAGCAAGAAGGGCTACGAGGAACTCGTCGAGATCCGCAAGGCCGACGACTATCTCGCCTCGCTCCCGGACACCGGCGGACCGGGCGGCGGCACCCCGACGGGCACTCCGACAGCCACCCCCACCGCAACGCCCACCGATGGCGGCGGTCCCCCCGGCGGAGGCGGCGGCGCCAACTTCGGCTCGGAGTGGTACTACGTCTCCTTCTTCGGAACGCCCAGCAAGTCCGGGCAGTTCACGCTCCAGTACGGCGGTCACCACGCCGCCTACAACCTCACGTACGCCGGCGGCAGCGTGAGCATCTCGCCCACCCTCACCGCCGTCGAGCCCATGGAGTTCGACTGGGAGAACCTCTACTACGCCCCGCTGGAGGACAAGCGGACCGCCACGATGGCCGCGATCCAGTCCCTCACCGCCGAGGAGCTGACCGCCGCCGAGATCGACGGCAGTTTCGACGACCTCTACCTCGGCCCCGGCCACGACGGCCCCTTCCCCACCCAGCCCGAGGGCGTCCTGGTCAGCAGCCTCACCAAGAAGCAGCGGGCGAAGGTCACCGCGATGCTCAGGGCGTGGGTCGACGACCTGGACGAGAAGGCGGCGGCACGGCTGCTGGCCAAGTACGTCTCGGAGTACGACGAGACGTACATCGGCTGGAGCGGCGGGACGACACTGGACAACAGCCAGACCTACGTGCGGCTTGACGGACCGTCGGCCTGGATCGAGTTCTCCAACCAGCCGGGCGCGTCCACCGACGAGATCCACCAGCACACGATCTTCCGGGACGAGACCGCCGACTACGGCTGGGAATGACGTCCGTGCGCCGTCTCCTCTCCACCCTGCTGCTCACGGTGTTCCTGCTGGTCGGTGGCCTCGCGTCACCGGCCGGCGCGCACCCGATGAGCACCTCCGCCGTCCTCCTGGACGTCCGGGACGACCGGGTCGAGGGCGAGGTGCAACTGCCGATCGACCGGCTCGCCATCGCCGTGCACCGCGACCTCACCCCCGCGAGCGTCCTCGGCGTCGATCGGTCGTTCCTCGGCGACTACACGGCCGGGCACATCGCCGCCGTCGGCGACGACGGCACCGCCTGGACGGTGACGCTCGGCACCCCGACGGTCCGTACGATCGACGCGACGGCCCATCTCGTCTATCCGCTGGAGATCCGCCCGCCCGACGGCCGTGTCACCGACTTCGACCTCCGCTACGACGTCGTCGTCGAGGAACTCGTCACCCACCGGGTCATCGCCACCGTCCGGTACGACTTCGACCGAGGCATCCTCAAAACGGACGACGCCGAGACCCTCGGGGTCCTCGACCGGGACACCACCAGCCTCAACGTCCCCGCCGGGCAAGGATCATGGCTGCGGGGCTTCGTCACCACCGTGGGCCTGGGAACGGAGCACGTCGGCGAGGGAGCCGATCACCTGCTGTTCCTCCTCATGCTGCTGGTCCCCGCCCCGCTGGTGGCGGCCGGGGGCCGATGGCGCCCCGCGGGCGCGTCGAGACGGCGGGTTGTCGTCCGCGTCGTGCACGTCGTCTCCGCGTTCGCCGCGGGCCACTCGCTCACCCTCGCCCTGGCGGCGGCCGGAGCGGTCCACGTACCGTCCCGGCCGGTGGAGACGCTGATCGCCTTCTCGATCGCGGTGTCCGCCGTCCACGCCGTACGCCCCCTCGTGGCACGCGGCGAGGTGCTCATCGCCGGTGGTTTCGGGCTCGTCCACGGGCTGGCGTTCGCCTCGCTCATCGGCGACCTCGGCCTGGACCGGGGATCCCTCGTCACCACACTCCTCGGCTTCAACCTGGGCATCGAACTGACCCAACTGCTGGTCGTCGCACTGATCATGCCGTCGCTGCTCGTCCTGGCCCGCACCGCCTGGTACCCGGCGTTCCGCCTCACGCTGGCCGCCCTCGGCCTGCTGTTCTCGGCCTCCTGGATGCTGGAGCGCGCCGCCCTGACGTCCTCCGACCCGTTCGAAGGCGTCCAGACCTGGCTGGTCGCCCACCCGTTGCTCGTCGCCGCATCGCTCGCGGCACTCGCCGTCGGCGCGCTGCGCCTGACACCGCGCACTTCTCAGCGGGGCTTGTGCGAGTGACGGTGCGTGCGAGAACGTAACCGCGCGGCAGGATTGTGAGCAATATGTGCGACAAAAGTTCCAACAACTCTTGAAGCGGAGATTCGCTCGATGAACGACGACTCAAGACCCCGGACACCGTCCCGCAGAACGCTGTTGGGCGCCATGGCGGCATCCGCCGCGGCGGGAGTGCCACTGTTGTCCGCCGCTCCGGCCGAGGCCGCGCCGGGCAGAGCGGTCAGCCTCCTCCACGTCGGCAGCTGGACCCTCGGCCAGGTGCACGCGCTGCGGTTCGACCCGGCCGACGCGACCCTGACGTCGGTCGGGCCTGTGGCGCAGACCGGCTCGAACTGGATGACCGCGCACCCGAGGAAGGCGGTCCTGTACGCCACCGGCGGTGAATCCGGCGGGACCGTCCGAGCCTTCCGCGTCGACAGGGCGACCGGCGCACTTGAACAGTTCGGCGAGATCGCGACACAGGCGACACCGGCGGGCGGCGGACTGTCGTACATCGGGGTCGACGTCCGGTCGAAGACGCTGCTGGCCGCGGACTTCGCGGCCGGCACCGTCGTCTCCGTGCCGATCGGCAGGGACGGCGGACTCGGCGCCGTGGTGTCCCGGGTGCAGCACACCGGTTCCGGCCCCCACCCGCGCCAGACGGGCCCGCACGCCCACCACGTGGTCATCGACCCGAGCGGCAGGTTCGCGCTGGTCCCGGACCTCGGTGCCGACCGGGTCTTCGTCCACCGTTTCGACCGGGCCACGCAAACCCTGTCCGACGGCCCCAGCGCCTACGCGACGGCGCCGGGGTCGGGGCCACGGCGCGTGGTCTTCCACCCGAGCGGCAGGATCGTCTACCTCCTGAACGAACTGACCGCCGACATCCAGGCCCTGGGATGGAGCCCCGAAAGCGGCGTCCTGACCCACTTCCAGAGCCTGTCGACGAACGTGCCCGAACACACCGGCACCACGAGCGCCGCCGAACTGGCCATCAGCCGTGACGGCCGCTTCGTCTACACCTCCAACCGGGGCGAGAACACCCTGGTCGTCTTCTCGACGGACCGGGCGACCGGCCTGCTCACGCTGGTCCAGCGCATTCCCTGCGCGGGACTCACCCCGTGGAGCTTCTCCTTCCACCCCAGCGGCAGGTGGCTGTTCGTCGCGAACCAGGCGAGCAGCACGGTGAACCTCTTCGGCGTCGACCCACACTCGGGCCACCTCACGGACACCGGCACGTCCGTACCCGTACCGAGGCCCGCCTGCATCACGTTCAGCCGCCCCTGAGCCTCCGTGAGAGGGAGCGAAGCCACACCGCGAGACCCCATCCGTCTCGCGAGGGAGGCTGGTGAATCCCCGGTTCGGAGTCCTGGTCCGGAGGTGAGCGTCAGCGCCTGAAGTGACCGCCGTCAGCCCGCCCTCGGCAGCGGTACGGGATCGGAGTCGGCCCGTTCCTCCGGGGCGGCCTCGGCACGGGGCCGGAGGGCGACCACGCCGGCCTCCGGCACGGTGACGGGCGGGACCGCATCGACGCCTCGGTGCCCGGCTGCCCGGCGGGACTCGAGAGCCGCGATGCCGTACCACGCCAGCAGCGGCGCGACCGCGGCCGACAGCGTGCCGAGCGCGTGGTGGTCCGGGGTCAGCACCGCCGCCGTGACCGTGAACAGCGCGACGGCCGTCGCCGCGGCCCGTACCCGGCGCCTCGTCGTGAGGGCGACGACCGCCAGCGCCATCAGTACGTACCCGCCCGCCAGCACGCCCGGCAACGCCAGGTAGCCGCCGACGAGGGCCGCCTCGTCCGCCGGGAAGCCCTGGACGGAGGCGAAGACGGCCAGACCGGCGGCGTTGGACACGAACAGCGCGAGGGCGCCGCGCAGATAGACCGGCTGGTTCCGGGACGCCAGCCAGAACAGGGCCAGCGCCATCAAGGGCCAGGCGGCGAAGGTCTCGACGCGGCCCAGGGTCACCGTCGTGGCCTCGGTGACCGTCGTCCAGCCGGCTGTCACGGCGGTCCCGAACGGGCGGGCGTTCTCGGCGGCGGACCCCGCCCAGCCGACGCCGAAGAGGGGGTTGTCGTCCGCCGTCACGGCGAGGAGGCCGCTGTACACCAGTCCCGTCACCGCCACACCCGCCGCCCCGCGCCGCAGGCCCCTGCCCGTGATCACCTTCGGCGGAGCGAGCCGTCCCCGGCGTTCCTCGCGGTGTGCGCGGCGGCGCGGGGCACACGCGGTGATGCAGCTCATCGTCCGACAGCCTCCTGATCGGCCGAGGACACGTCACCTCGGTGGACGCGTCGACACCCTGTTCCTGGATGCTCTTGGATCAGGTAACTGGACTGAACTCTCCGCTTATTCCCGCTGCGACGAGTGTGATGGGTGTGATGCGCGAGACATCGAATCGGGCGCGTGGGGTCCCCGGAACGGCCGTCACGGCCGGTTCGACCCCAGGCCCTTCGTCTCCGCGTGGCCGATCAGGGCCCGCTCCGCCTGCAGTGGCGTGGGCGCGGCCGGCAGCGGATCCGTGTGGTCCGCCCTGCACGCCGTCAGCAGGAACGCGACCAGGCGTCGCCACGCGTGCGGGGCGGCGCACCGGGTCACCTTGACGACCCCCGCATTGGCCAGCAGGAACAGGAGAACGTCCTCCGGAACGAAGTCGTCCCGCAGGGCTCCGGCTTCCTGAGCCTGACGCACGAGCTTGGTCAGGGCGGCGGACTGCCGGTCGCAGAGGATCGTCGCGACCTCCGAGTCGGGCAGCCGGAGGGTGAGCAGGTCGCTCAGGCCGCGATCGGTCGCCATGGCCTCACAGAGCCGCTCGACATACGTGCTGAACCCGACCCAGGGGTCCGCGCAGCGCAGCGCCTCCTCGGTGATGGCCGCCACGCTCCGCAACTCGTCCTCGAAGGCGGCCTCGACCAGCTCCCCGCGCGTGGGGAAGCGCCGGTACAGCGTGCCGGCGCCCACTCCGGCGCGCTCCGCGACCTCGTCCAGCGGCGCGTCCAGCCCCTGCTCCTCGAAGATCCGGCGAGCGGCCGCCACGATCCGCTGCCTGTTCCGCAGCGCGTCGGCCCGCAGTCCCCGCTCGCCCGACTTCGCGCTTTCCGTCGCCGCCATTCGTCCAGCCTAGCAACCGGACTGCGGTCTCCGGTTACTGTGCGCCACAGCGGTCGGGAGCGGTCTGTGGGCACGCGCCCGCCCACCCAGTCACCCGCTCACCCGGTCGCGAGGGAGACCTCCGTCGACTTGATCAGGGCGACGACCGGTGAACCGGCGGCCAGGCCCAGATCGTCCACGGCCTCCGTGGTGATCGCGGCCGTCAGTTCACCGCCCGTGACGGAGACCTTGACGGAGGCCATGGCGGCACCCGTGGTGATGCCGGCGACCGTGCCGGGGAGCTGGTTACGGATGGAGACACCCTCGACGGCGGCGGTGGCCAGCGAGACCTCCGTGGACTTGACGAGGGCGCGCACGACGGTGCCCTCGACGAGGCCGAGTTCCGTGACGGACTCCCGGGTGATCGCGGCGGTGAGGTCCTGACCGCCGTCGAGCCGGACCTTGACGGTGGCCATGACCTCTCCGGCGGTGACCGCGGTGACGGTACCGGGGATCTGGTTGCGGATGCTCAGACTCATGACGGAACGCCTCACAGGGGAGAAGGGTGTGAAAATGTCAGCCTTCGGTGCTTTTGTGAGGCTCACGCTAGCCGGGGCGGACGCGGGGTCAGGTCAGGCCGGGTGTGCGTGGGCCCGTGTCGCCCTGAGCGGCCGACGGGTCGCCGCCCCATCGTCGACTCCCGCCGATGGGGCGGCCGTTCACGCCCCCAGTTCCTTGCGGATGCGGTCGAGCATGAACGCGGAGGACTCGTGGGCCCGTTCCTCCCAGGCGAAGACACAGGCGGTGGCGACGCCGTCGAAGTCCAGTTCGCGCAGGGTGGAGAAGAAGGCGTTCCAGTCGACCTCGCCCTGGCCGATGTCGAGGTGCTGGTGGATGCGGGCGGTGGTGCCGGGTGGGTTGAGGATGTAGCGCAGGCCCGAGGAGCCCTTGTGGTTGAAGGAGTCGGCGATGTGGACGTGCTGGAGCTTGTCGCCCGCGTAGCGCATCATCGCGGCGATGTCCGCGCCGACCTCCTGGGTGCCGGAGAGGTGGAAGGAGCGCGGGGCGCAGTAGAGGTAGTTCACCCAGGGCTTGTTGACCGCGCGGACCAGATCGACCGCCGGAGTGTTCTCCTCGCAGAAGTCGTCCGGGTGCGCCTCCAGGTTCAGCGCGAGGCCCTCCCGCTCGAACAGCGGCAGCAGTTCCTCCAGCGAGCGCCAGAACGCGGCCTCGCTCTCGGCGGCGCGTTCCGGGCGGCCGTTGAACTCCGAGTTCATCAGGGGGCATTCGAGGTCGGCGGTGATCTCGATCATGCGTTTCCAGTAGCGGACGGCGGCCTGCCGCTCGCCCTCGTCCGGTGAGGACCACTTGTACAGGGGCAGCACGGAGGACAGCTGGACGCCGTGCGTGCGCAGGGAGTTCCTCAGCTCGGCGATCCGCTTGTCGTCCGCGCGCGGATGCAGGAAGAACGGCATGAAGTCCTCGCGCGGCGACAACTCGATGTACTCGTAGCCGAGTTCGGCCACCGTGCGCACCATGGCGTCGATCGGCAGCGCGCGGAACATGTACGGGTCGAGGGCGATCTTCACGCGGCACCTCCGTAGAGCGCGGGGCGGGGCTTGAGGTCGGTGGCGACTACGGCGCCCGACTCCAGGGCCTCGACGGTCGCGCTGGTGATGACAGTGGCGGCATAGCCGTCCCAGGCGGACGGGCCGGTGGGCTGCGCGCCCGCGGCGACACCGGCGATCCACTCACGGAATTCGGTGTCGAAGGCGTCCGCGAAACGGTCCACCCAGTCCGTGAGGATCTCCGTGCTGTGCCGGCCCGCGCTGCGCAGCCCGACGGAGGCGGGGTCGGGCAGTCGCACGACGCCCTCCTCGCCGACCGCCTCGCACTGGATGTCGTAGCCGTACTGGCAGTTGACGAAGACCTCCAGATCGATCCGGACGCCCTTGGCGGTCTCGAAGAGCATGATCTGCGGGTCCCTGAGATGGTCGAACCGCTTGCCGGTGGCGCGCGGGACGACCACCTGGGCGGAGACGATCTCGTCGTCGAGCAGCCAGCGCAGTACGTCGACCTCGTGCACGGCCGTGTCCAGGGCGGCCATCGCCGACGTGTACGACTCGGGGACCGTCGGGTTGCGGTGGGCGCAGTGCACGATCAGCGGCTCGCCGATCCGGCCCGAGTCGATGACCTGCTTCATCCTCCGGTAGCCGGCGTCGTAGCGGCGCATGAACCCGACCTGGACCAGGCGGCGGCCGAGTGCCGTCTCGGCCTCGACGATCCGCAGACAGTCCTCGACGGTGGTCGCGAGGGGCTTCTCGCAGAACACCGGCTTCCCGGCGGCCACCGCGTTCAGTACGTGCTCGGCGTGGGTCGGGCCCCAGGACGTCACGAGGACCGCGTCCACGTCGTCCGCCGCGATCAGGGCCGCCCCGTCGGGCAGCACCCGGGCCCCGGCCGGCGCCGCCGCCTCCTCGGCGCGGGCCGCGTCGATGTCGGTGACCGCGGTGACGCGCGCGCCGGTGACGGCGTCGGTGAGGCGCCGGATGTGCTCCTTGCCTATCCAGCCGGCGCCGATGACGCCTACACGCACAGTCATGGATGGTGTTCCTTTCAGCGGTGACACGTGGGGACAAGCAGGGTTTCGTATCGCTCTGCCGCGCTCTACTAGCGCGCGCTAGTTCACTGCTGCGAGTACGATGACCCCTGTTCAAATGTCATGTCAATGGCTTCGGAGGGTTGGTTCACAGGTGGACGCATCGGGCAGGCAGCGGCCCACGATGGCGGACGTCGCCGAGAAGGCGGGCGTCTCCCGGGCGCTCGTCTCGATCATCTTCCGCAACCAGCCGGGAGCCGGTGAGGAGACCCGGGAGCGGGTGCTCCGGATCGCGGACGAGATCGGCTACCGCCCCGACAACGCGGCCCGGCTCCTCGCCCGGGGCCGCAGTCGCACCCTCGGCGTGATGTTCACCGTCCACCAGGCCTTCCACACGGACCTGATCGAGGGCATCTACCCGGCGGCCGAACACCTCGGCTACGACGTGCTGCTCTCTGCCGCCGCCCAGGGCCGCAGCGAGGCCAAGGCCGTCGAGGCCCTGCTCGGTCACCGCTGCGAAGCGCTGATCGTGCTGGGCCCCGACGCCGACGCCGCCTACCTCGACGCACTGGGGAAGCGGACGGTCGTCGTCTCGATCAGTCGACGCGTCCCCGGCGCCCCCCTCGACTTCGTGCACAGTGCCGAGGGCAAGGGCGTACGCCAGGCCATGGACCACCTCGTCGAACTCGGGCATCAGCGGATCGTGCACATCGACGGCGGACGCGGTCCCGGGTCGGCCGACCGCCGGCGCGCCTACCGGGCGGCGATGCGCCGGCACGGGCTGGAGCCGGAGGGTCGGGTGATTCCCGGCGATCACACGGAACGGTCGGGCATCGAGACCGGGCAGCTGCTCCTGGCGGAACGCGACCAGGGCCAGCCGCTGCCCACCGCCGTCCTCGCGGGCAACGACCGCAGCGCGATGGGCCTGTTGATGGCCCTGACCCGGGGCGGCGTAGAGGTCCCGCGCGATCTGTCCGTCGTCGGATACGACGACAGTCACCTCTCCCACCTGATGCCGATCGGTCTGACCACCGTCCGCCAGGACGCAGGGCTCATGGCGGAGCGCGCGGTGGGCTTCGCCGTCCGGCGGCTGGAGAACCCGGGGCTGGAACCGCAAGAGGCCGTCCTGGAACCGAAGCTGGTGGTACGAGGCTCCAGCGGGCCACCCCCGGAAGGGGTGG
Organism: Streptomyces sp. NPDC002156; assembly: GCF_053593675.1. Taxonomy (NCBI): domain Bacteria; kingdom Bacillati; phylum Actinomycetota; class Actinomycetes; order Kitasatosporales; family Streptomycetaceae; genus Streptomyces; species Streptomyces sp. NPDC002156. The sequence goes on from NZ_JBSFDA010000020.1 coordinate 63,463, forward strand.
CCTGAGCCGGTCAGCGCGTGCCCTTCGCGGCGAACTCCGCGACGGAGTCCGCGTTCTCCTTGGTGATGAAGGCGGGCCCGGTGAGGACCGGCGCCGTCCCGCCGCCGCTGAAGTTGCCGTTCGTCTTGTAGAGCCACAGGGCGTCGACGGCCAAGTAGCCCTGGAGGTAGGGCTGCTGGTCGACGGCGAACTGCACGGTCCCGTCCTGGACCGCCTTGACCAGGTCCTTGTTGAGGTCGAAGGTCGCGAGCTTGGCCTTGCTCCCGGCGTCGGACAGTGACTGGACGGCGGTCAGCGCGATGGGGGCGCCGAGAGTGACCACCTCGTCGATCGAGGGGTCCTGCCGGAGCTTCGCGGTGATCGTCGACTTCACGGACGGCATGTCCGTACCGTTGACGTAGAGGTTGTCCGTCTTGCCGCTGAAGCCCTTCTTCAGGCCGGCGCAGCGGGCCTCCAGGGCGACCTGGCCCTGCTCCTGGACGACACACAGGGCGTGCTTGGCGCCCAGCTCGTTCAGCCGTTCGCCGAAGGCCTGCCCGGCGATGTTCTCGTCCTGGCCGAAGTACTCGAGCATGCCGAGCTGCTTCCAGTTGTCCAGGCCGGAGTTGAAGCCGACGACCGGGATGCCGGCCGCCACGGCCTTGGCCACCGCGTCCGTCATGGCGTCCGGCTTGGCCGCGGTGAGCGCGATGCCGTCGACCTTCTGGTCGATCGCGTTCTGCACCAGGTTGGCCTGGTTCCCGGCGCTGGGGTCGCTGGAGTAGATCAGCTTGATGTTGTCCTTGGCCGCGGCGGCCTCGGCGCCCTTGCGGATCAGGTCCCAGAAGGTGTCGCCGGGCGCGGCGTGGGTGACCATCGCGACCGTCATCCGGGGCGTGGTCGCCTTCCCGGCCGAGGCGGCGTCCGCGCCCTCCTCGGACTTCTTGCCGCCGGAGCCGCTGGAGCAGCCGGCGGCGAACAGGACGCCGGCCAGGACGGTGGCGGTCAGGCCGGTGGCTCGCTGGATTCTGCGCATGTCCCGTGCACCTCGCTGTGCTGGTCAGGGTGGGAAACGGCCATCGGCGGGGCCGCCCGCCGGTGCCACTGGAGCGCTTTAGTAGCGCGCTCTAGTGGCACGTACTATGGAGCCGCCCAACGGTGATGTCAACGGGTATGTCAGGACGTCCCAACAAAAGGTCCGGAGCTGTTCCCGGTGCGCCCGGCGCGCGCGCCGATCTGACTCCCCGTCAATTCCCTGCTTCCTCCCCCGACGCCCACAGGCGAAGCCGGAAGAGTGGCCGCGCAGCCACCCCGATCAGGGCCCCTGCCGTCCCCTCATGCCTGAGGAAGCCATGACACCCACACCCCACGCCCCCACACGCGCCCTCGCCAGGAGCCGCCCGGCCCCGTTCCAGCCCGCCTCCCGCTCAATCGGACCAGCCCCCGGCACCGCCACAGCCACCGCCACGGTGGAGATCGTCATCCCCGTGTACAACGAGGAGCGCGCCCTGCCCGGCTGCCTGCGCACCCTGCACGCACGCCTCGACGACGGGTTCCCCTTCCCCTGGCGGATCACCGTCGCCGACAACGCCAGCACGGACGCGACGCTCACCACCGCCCACGGTCTCGCGGACGAACTGCCCGGCGTGAGCGTCGTACACCTGGACCGCAAGGGCCGCGGTCTGGCGCTGCGCACCGTGTGGGCCGACAGCGACGCCGACATCGTGGCGTACATGGACGTCGACCTGTCGACCGGCCTGGACGGACTGCTCCCGCTCGTCGCCCCGCTGGCCAGCGGCCACTCCGACCTCGCGATCGGCAGCCGCCTCGCCGCCGGCGCGCGTACCGTGCGCGGACCCCGGCGCGAGTTCATCTCCCGCTGCTACAACGGCATCGTCCGGCTCACCCACGGAGTGCGCTTCACCGACGCCCAGTGCGGATTCAAGGCGGCCCGTACGGACGTACTGCGGCCCCTGCTCGAAGTGACCCGCGACGACGCGTGGTTCTTCGACACCGAACTCCTGCTGCTGGCCGAGCACAACGGACTGCGCGTCCACGAGGTGCCCGTCGACTGGGTCGAGGACGTCGACACCCGCGTGGACGTCGTCTCCACCGCGACCGACGATCTGCGCGGCCTGTGGACCATGGCCCGGCTGAAGGCGTCCGGCGCCGGACGCGTCGAGCTGCCCCGCCGCCCCGAACCGGCCGCCGAGCACCCCGACGCGGTCCTCGCGCCCACCGGCCGACGCGGCGCGCTGTCCTGGGAGGTCGGCTGCTTCGTCGCGATCGGGATCGTCTCCACCCTCGGACAGGCCCTGCTCTACTGGCTGTTGCGCTCCTGGTGGTCACCCGTGACGGCCAACCTCGTGTCGCTGCTGGCGCTCACCGTCCTCAACACCGAGGCGAACCGCCGGCTCACCTTCCGGCACACGGCGGCCCCGCCGACCCGCGCCCATCTCGGCGCCGGAGGCCTGTTCCTGCTCGGCTACCTGGTCACCTCGGCCGCCGTCCTGTGGTTCACGCACGCCGTTCCCGACGCGTCGACGGCCGCCGAGACCGCCGTACTGGCCGCGGCGTCCGTCGTCGTCACCGTCGTGCGGTTCACCGTCCTGCGCTCGGCCGTCTTCCGCAGCCCCCACCGCCGTACGTCCTGACGAGAGCGACCCCCCTCCTCATGAGCGACTCCACGCACACCCTGCCCTCCCCGGCACCCGCCTCCGACCGGCCCCCCGGCCCGGCCCGCCACGCCCTGCCCGCCTGGGCGGCGCCCGCCGCCCTCGCCGCGATCCTCGTCCTCGCGACCGCCCTCTACGGCTGGGCCCTGGGCTCCCTCGGCTGGGGCAACAGCTACTACTCCGCGGCCGTGAAGTCGATGGGCCGGAACTGGACCAACTTCCTCTTCGGCGCCTACGACCCGGCCGGCGTCATCACGGTCGACAAGCCACCGGCAGCACTGTGGCCGCAGGTCGTCAGCACCAAGATCTTCGGCCTCCACGGCTGGGCGCTGATCCTGCCCCAGGTGATCGAGGGCGTGGCCGCGGTGTTCGTGCTGCACCGCACCGTGCGCCGCTGGGCGGGGGAGGCCGCGGCACTGACCGCCGCCCTGGTCCTCACGCTCACCCCCATCACCGTGGCGATCAACCGGGACAACAACCCCGACACCCTCCTCGTCCTGCTTCTGGTGTCGGCGGCGTACGCGCTCACCCGCGCGCTGGCGGCCGACGGCAGGACCGCCACCTGGTGGCTGTGCGCGAGCGGCTTCCTGATCGGATGCGGCTTCCTCACCAAGATGCTCGCCGCCTGGATGGTCGTCCCCGCCTTCGCCGTCGCCTGGCTCGTGGCAGGAAGCGGCGCCTGGGCACCGCGAGTCGGGCGGCTGCTGGGCGCGGGCGCCGTCCTGGCGGCGTCCTCCCTGTGGTGGGTCGCCATGGTGGCCCTGTGGCCGGGCGACCGGCCGTACATCGGCGGCAGCGAGGACGGCTCCGCCTGGGACCTGGTGATCGGCTACAACGGACTCGGCCGCGTCTTCGGCTCCGAGGGCGGAAGCCCGGGCGGCGGCGGGTTCGGAGGTGGTGGCGGTGGCGGGTTCGGCGGTGCCTCCGGCCTCGGGCGTCTCTTCAACGACCAGGTCGCGGGGCAGATCAGCTGGCTGCTGCCCCTCTGCGCGGTCGCCCTGGCCGTCGCGGCTGGCTGCGCGGTGCTGCGCCGACGCGGCCGACTGCCGGACGCCGTACCGCTGCCCGCCGCCGGCTGGCTGCTGTGGGGCACCTGGCTGGTGGTCTGCGCGGCCGTGTTCTCCACCCAGCAGGGCATCTTCCACCCGTACTACACGACCCAACTCGCCCCGGCGATCGGTGCGTTGTGCGGCGGCCTGGTGGCCACGCTCGTACGGGCCCACCGTGCCGGACTGCGCTGGGTCCCCCAGGTCGGTGTCGCCGCGGTCGCGGTGAGCGTCGGCTGGGCGGTGGCGCTCGTCCGCCGGGACCAGGACTGGAACGGCTGGCTCGTCTGGCCGGTGCTGCTGTCCGGCTGCCTCGCGATCACCCTGCTCCTGCTGTCCCGGCGGGGCGGGCGACTGCTCACCGCGGCGGCCGGCGCGGCGGTCGTGTCCGTGCTGCTGGCCCCAGGGGCATGGGCGGTGAGTGTGCCCGCCTCGACGAGCGCGATGGGCGGGACCAACCCGACGGCGGGGCCGACGGGGCTCGGCTTCGGCGGGGGAGGGGGCATGCCGCGGACCGGCTCCGGCGACGGGGACCAGCCCTCGGGGATGCCGTCCGGTATGCCGTCCGGAATGCCGTCCGGAATGCCCTCCGGCATGCCCGACCTCCCCGGCGGATCGGGATCGGCCCCGGGCCAGTCCGGTGAGCTGCCCTCCGGTGGACTGCCCACCTTCCCCGGCAACGGCAACGGCAACGGCAACGGCGCAGGTGTCGGAGCCGGAGGAGCCGCAGGACGCGGCGGACTCGGCAGCGGTGCGCAACTGACCGATGATCAGCGCAAGATCCTCACCTACGTGGTCGAGCAGGCGCCCGACGCCCGTATCAAGCTCGCCGTCGAGGGCGGCGCCATGTCCACCAGCGCCTTCATCCTCGGCAGCGACGAGACGGTCGTCGGTATGGGCGGCTTCTCCGGTTCCGACGACGCGCCGTCGGTCGGACAGCTGGAGAAGTGGACCAAGGACGGCGACCTACGCTACGTACTGGGCTCGGAGTCGAGCGGCGGCGGATTCCCCGGCGCGTCCGGCGGGACGTCCCAGCAGCGCTCCGACTGGCTCGCGGAGAACTGCACCGAGGTGCCCGCCTCGTCGTACGGGGGCACGTCGTCCCAGGACAGTGACGCGGGGGCGACGGGATTCGGCGGCGCCACCGTGCTGTACGACTGCGCCGCCCGCTGAGCCGACACGTACGACGCACCCCAGAACGGACGGACCGGCGTCATGACCGAACGGACCGCGGCCGAGGCCCGGCGCAGGCTCCTCGTGGTGGAGGACGAACCCAGCATCCGCACCCTGCTGGAGTCCACCCTCCGCCTCACCGGATACGAGGTGACCAGCACCGACAGCGGCCGAGCGGCCCTCACGGAGACCGCGCGCCTCGTCCCGGACCTGATCCTCCTGGACGTGACCCTGCCCGACCTGGACGGATTCGAGGTGACCCGGAGACTGCGGGCGGCGGGAAACGACGTACCCGTGCTGTTCCTGACCGCCCGCACCGGCCTCCACGACCGTCTCACCGGCCTCGGCGCCGGCGGGGACGACTACGTGCCCAAGCCCTTCAGCATCGAGGAGGTGCTGCTGCGCATCGAGGCGATCCTGCGCCGCACCGGCGCCGCGCTCCCGCCGGCCGAGGAGGAGCAGCGGCTCAGCTTCGCCGACCTGGAGATGGACGAGCACGCGCACGAAGTGCACCGCGCCGGCGCGTACGTCCCGCTCTCGCCCACCGAGTTCAAGCTGCTCGGCTACCTCATGGAGAACGCCACCCGGGTGCTGAGCAAGGCCCAGATCCTCAACCACGTGTGGGGGTACGACTTCGCGGGCGACGCACGCATCGTCGAGACGTACATCAAGTACCTGCGCAGAAAGATCGACCACATCGATCCGCCGCTGATCCACACCGTGCGCGGGGTCGGCTACTGCCTGCGGCTGCCCCGCGAGCGGACGGGAGCCGACGGCCGGTGAGACCACTTCCGCACCGGCCGCCGGGTTCGCTGCGCACACGGCTGATCCTGGGCGTCACCGTCCTGGCCACGGCGGCGGTGCTGGCCTCCCAGCTGGTCGGCTTCGTCGTGCTGCGCTCCTGGCTGCTTGACCGGGTCGACCAGCAGCTCGACGACTTCCACCCGCCTACGCGCGCCTACACCGACGCGCTCCGCGACGACCTCCCCGACGGCCGGCCGGGCGCCGGCACGCTGCCCTCCGACTTCCAGGTCTACTTCTACGACTCCGAGGGCCGGCGCCTGAACCTGTCGATGGGTACGGGAAAGCGGGCCGGGCCCCGGCTTCCCGACTCCGCCGCCGGTCTCCGGCTGCGCGAGGCACGTCCGGCGAGCGTCCCGGCGGCGGACGGCGACAGCAACTGGCGGGTGGTCAGGTACTCGGGGCCGGACGGGATGAGCGCGGTGGTGGCGCTGCCGCTGGACACCGTCGACGGCGCCCTGTCGAGGCTCGGGTGGCTGAACCTCGGCCTGCTGGCGGTCACGGTCCTGGGCCTGGTCGCCCTCGGCCGATGGGTGGTCCGGCTGGGGCTGCTGCCGCTGACCCGCATGGAACGCACCGCCGAGGACATCACCGCCGGCGATCTCGGCCTGCGGCTGACCGACACCGACGCGCGCACCGAGATCGGCCGGCTGGGCAGGGTCCTCAACACGATGCTGGACCGGCTGCAGCGGGCCCTGCGGGAGGGGGAGGCGTCGGAGGCGCGGATGCGGCGCTTCGTCGCCGACGCCGGCCATGAACTGCGTACGCCCCTCACCGCGATCCAGGGGTACGCCGAACTCGCTCTGCGCCCCGAAGTGCGCCCGGAGCGCGAGCGGCGGGAGGCCAACCGGCTCATCGTGCACAACGCGGAGCGTATGAGCCTGCTCGTGGACGACCTCCAACTGCTCGCCACCCTCGACAAGGAACCCTCCTACCGGCGCGAACCGGTGGACCTCCTCTCGCTCGCTGCGGACGCCGTCAGCGCCGCCGCGGCCCTGCACGGCACCACCCACCCGGTCGACCTCGGCCCGCTGTGCACCGAGGCCGACCCGACCGGCACCGACGAACTCGAACTCGTCGAGACAGTGGGCGATCCGCACCGCCTGCGGCAGATCCTGGAGAACCTGCTGTCCAACGCGCGGACCCATACCCCGCCCGGAACCGCCGTGCACATCCGCGTGGGCACGGACCGCCAGGGCCGCACCGGCGCCTCGCCCGCCCTGCCCGAGGGGGTTCCCGTGGCGGTGGTCGAAGTCGCCGACGAGGGCCCGGGGCTCGGTCCGCACGACGCCGCGCACGTCTTCGAACGCTTCTACCGGGCCGATCCCTCCCGCTCCCGCGCGCACGGCGGCAGTGGGCTCGGACTCGCCATCGCCGCCACCATCGCCGAGGGGCACGACGGCCGCCTCGAACTCGACACGGCCCCGGGCCAGGGCTGTGTCTTCCGCCTGGTCCTGCCGTATCTGCCCGCCGAGTGGCGGACCGGCCGACCGGGCGGCAGGGCCGACGGCGCCGGAGGCGGGGCGTAGCGGTCTCTTGGGGCTGACTTGAAGGCGTCGTTGGCCGGTCTTGGCCCGCCCCTCATCTCGTGTACCGACGACCTTCACATCGAGGCCACCAGACCCTTCCGTGCCGTTCGGTACCCCTGGGAAACTCCAGGCGCCCCCATTCCGTCACGTACCGCTCATCGCCGTCATCAGGACGAGAGGCCCTTCACCCATGCCCGAAGTCAACCGGCGCCGCTTCCTCCAACTCGCGGGCGCGACCACGGCGTTCACCGCGCTCTCCAGCAGCATCGAGCGTGCCGCCGCCCTTCCCGCGCACCACCGCACCGGCACGATCGAGGACGTCGAGCACATCGTCGTCCTGATGCAGGAGAACCGGTCCTTCGACCACTACTTCGGTGCGCTGCGCGGAGTGCGGGGCTTCGGTGACCCGCATCCGGTCACCCTGGACAACGGCAAGTCGGTCTGGCACCAGTCGGACGGCACCAAGGACCTGCTGCCCTTCCACCCGGAGGCCGACGACCTCGGCATGCAGTTCCTGGAGGGCCTCCCGCACTCCTGGCCCGACGGGCACGCCGCCTACAACGGCGGCAAGTACGACAAGTGGGTGCCCGCGAAGGGCGCCACGACCATGGCGTACCTGACCCGTGAGGACATCCCGTTCCACTACGCCCTCGCGGACAAGTTCACCGTCTGCGACGCCTACCACTGCTCGTTCATCGGCTCCACCGACCCCAACCGCTACTACATGTGGACGGGTTACACCGGCAACGATGGCAAGGGCGGCGGCCCGGTCCTCGGCAACGACGAGGTCGGCTACGACTGGACGACCTACCCGGAGCGGCTGGAGGGGGCCGGGGTCTCCTGGAAGATCTACCAGGACATCGGCGACGGCCTGGACGCGGCCGGCTCCTGGGGCTGGATCCAGGACGCCTACCGCGGCAACTACGGCGACAACTCGCTCCTCTACTTCAACAAGTACCGGGGCGCCAAGGCGGGCGACCCCTGGTACGACAAGGCCCGCACCGGCACCGACGTGAAGAACGGCGACGGCTACTTCGACCGTCTGAAGGCCGACGTCAAGGCGGGCGCGCTCCCGCAGATCTCCTGGATCGCCGCCCCCGAGGCGTTCTCCGAGCACTCCAACTGGCCCTCGAACTACGGTGCCTGGTACATCTCGCAGGTGCTGGACGCGCTCACCTCCAACCCGGAGGTCTGGGCGAAGACGGCGCTGTTCATCACGTACGACGAGAACGACGGCTTCTTCGACCACCTCGTACCGCCGCTGCCGCCGAAGTCGGCCGCGCAGGGCAAGTCCACGGTGGACGTGTCGCTGGACCTCTACAAGGGCGACGCGAGCCGGGTGGCCGGCCCGTACGGTCTCGGCCCGCGCGTGCCGATGCTGGTCGTCTCGCCCTGGAGCAAGGGCGGTTACGTCTGTTCCGAGACCCTCGACCACACGTCGATCCTCCGGTTCATGGAGGAGCGCTTCGGGGTGCGCGAGCCCAACATCTCGCCCTGGCGCCGGGCCGTCTGCGGTGACCTCACCGCCGCCTTCGACTTCTCCCGCAAGGACGCGCACCCGGTTCCGCTGCCGGAGACCGACGGCTACGAGCCGCAGGACCGGGACCGCCACCCCGACTACAAGCCCACCCCGCCGGCCGACCCGCGCATGCCCCGCCAGGAGCGCGGCACCCGCCCGGCCCGCCCGCTCAAGTACGCCCCGTACGTGGACGGTTCGGCCGACCCGGCAGCCGGAAAGTTCACGCTCGCCTTCGCCTCGGGCAGCCACGCGGGCGCCGCCTTCGTGGTGACGTCCGGCAACCGCACCGACGGCCCCTGGCACTACACCACCGAGGCCGGCAAGACCGTCTCCGACACCTGGAACTCGGCCTACTCCAAGGACGCGTACGACCTGACGGTGCACGGCCCGAACGGCTTCCTGCGAGTCTTCAAGGGCCGGGGCAAGGGCGCCGCCGGACCCGAGGTGACCGCCCGGCACACCGGCGACGACGTCGAGCTGACGCTCACCAACAAGGGCTCCGGCACAGTGGAGTTGACGGTGAGCAACGGGTACGGGGGACAGGCCCGCAAGATCAGGGTGCGGGCCGGGGCGACCGTACGGCACCGGGTGGACCTGGGCGCCAGCAGGCGGTGGTACGACCTGACGGTCACCTCCGGCGCGGACGCGTCGTTCCTGCGCCGGTTCGCCGGGCACGTGGAGAACGGCCGGGTGGGCGTGAGCGATCCGGCGATAGCGGCCTGCTGACAGGGCCTGCTGACGTCGCCTGCTGAGGGTGTGGGGAGTGGGCCGGGGTGCCTTGACCGGGACATGGTTGTCATCCAGCCATGCCACGGTAGTGTGCCCCGGTGACCACGCAATCGAACATACCTGCAGGTTGGTACCCGGATCCCCACGGAGCCCCTCAGACGCTCCGCTACTGGGACGGATCTCAGTGGACCGACCACACCAATGCCGACCAGCAGCAGGCGCAGCAGCCCCAGGCCCAGCAGCCGCAGGCGGTGCCGGTTCAGCAGCCCCAGCAGGGGTTCGGCCAGCCCCAGGGCCAGCCGCAGAAGGGGTTCGGGTCGGCGCAGCCGGCCGCCGGTGCCGACCCGCGGGTCCAGCGGCAGGTGCAGCAGCAGGCCGGGGTCGCGGCGGGCGGGGCCGGTGGCGGCACGCTGTTCAGCGAGCCGGTGCTGGTGGTGAACCAGAAGGCCAAGCTGATCGAGCTGACCAACGAGTACAAGGTCATGGACCAGCAGGGCAAGGAGCTGGGCTCGGTCGTCCAGGTCGGCCAGAGCGCGCTGAAGAAGATCCTGCGGTTCGTCTCCAGCCTCGACCAGTTCATGACGCACAAGCTGGAGATCCGGGACGCCTACGGGCAGCCGGTGCTGCTGCTGACGCGGCCCCGGAAGTTCCTGAAGTCACGGGTGATCGTGCAGCGTCCGGACGGTTCGCCGGTCGGTGAGATCGTTCAGCAGAACATGATCGGGAAGATCAACTTCGCGATCAACGCGGGCGGTCAGCAGGTCGGCGCGATCAAGGCCGAGAACTGGCGGGCCTGGAACTTCTCGATCGTCGACCACGCGGAGAACGAGGTCGCCCGGATCACCAAGACCTGGGAAGGTCTGGCGAAGACGATGTTCACGACCTCGGACAACTACGTCCTGCAGATCCACTACCAGCTGCCCGAGCCCCTGCTGAGCCTGGTGGTGGCGACGGCACTGACCGTCGACACGGCACTGAAGCAGGATTCACGGGGTCTGGGCTGACGGGGGCTGTTCACGGCTGAGGGGGCTGTTCGGTCGGTTCACAGGGGCCGACCGAAGTCTCTGTTCACGGACGTGTTGATGGCGGCCGCTGGTTCACAGAGGCCGGTCGGTTCACAGGCGCCGGTCGGTTCACAGAGGAGCGTGGTGCCCCGCCCCCGCGGCGCGTTCACAAGGACCGGTCGGTTCACAGAGACGTGAGGTGTCCCGGCTCCGACGGCTGCCGGGGCATCAACCACGGTTCGTACGGCGCCGGATGGGCCGGGTGGGCCTCCAGCGCGAGGACCGACGCCACCGGATGCTCCTCGTCGTCGAGGACCGAGGCTTGGACCGCGGCCGGGATCGAGGCGGGCACTGACACGGGCACCGACACCGGGTCCGGCGTCGACCGTGACAGCGTCACCACACCCCACCCCGCGAGCCCCGCGCCCGCCAGCGCCAGCAGCAGGCCCGCCGCCCCGCCCTGGAGTCGCTCGCCGAGCAGCGTCAGGCCGATGATCGCCGCCGCGACCGGGTTGGCCAGGGTCACCAGGGCCAGTGGGCCGCCGAGGCCGCCCCGGTAGGCGGTCTGGGACAGGATCAGGCCGCCCGCCGCGAACGCCGAGACCAGCAGCGCCACCCCGATGACCTGCCAGCCGGGCAGCGCACCCGAGCCGGCTGTCGCCGCGACCGTCACCGTCTGGGTGAGCGCCGAGGCCACCCCGGATGCGATGCCCGACGCGCTCGCGTGCCGCAGCCCGGGCTTGGCGCCGGGGCGGGCCAGCACCCCGATCAGGACCATCGTCGTACCGGCGACCGCGAGGGCCTCCGGGAGAGTCAGCACGTCGTCGGGCGCCGGACCGGACGCCGTGACCAGGATCGCCGCCAGGCCGAGCAGCGTCAGGGCGGTGCCGCGCCACTCCACCGCGCTGACCCGCCGCCCGGCGACCCGTGCGCCCAGCGGCACCGCGGCGACCAGGGTGAGCGCGCCCAGCGGCTGCACCACCGTGAGCGGTCCGTACTTGAGGGCGACCACGTGCAGCAGCGCGCCCGACGCGTTGAGCAGCACCGAGCCCCACCAGGCGCCGGTCGCCAGCAGCCGCCGTATCCCCGCGTCGGCGTTGCGGGAGGCGAGCCGTTCCTGGGCGACGGCCGCGGCGGCGTAGGCGACGGCGGACAGGAGGGAGAGGGCGACGGCGACGAGGGTGGCGGTGTTCATCTGCCGGCCCCCAGTCCCGCTCCCACGAGGGCGGGCTCGTCGGCCGGGGCGAGCCTGCTGCCCTGCCCCTGCCCGGCTGTCGACTCGGTGCGGTGCGGCAGGTGGACGACCGCGAGGGCGATGCCCAGCAGGGCCGACGCCACGATCGCGTCGAGCCAGTAGTGGTTCGCCGTACCGACGATGACCAGCAGCGTCACCAGCGGATGCAGCAGCCACAGCCAGCGCCAGCGGGAGCGGGTCGCGACGATCAGGCCCATCGCCACCATCAGGGCCCAGCCGAAGTGCAGCGACGGCATGGCCGCGAACTGGTTGGACAGGGTGTCGGCCTCGGGCGAGGCGCCGTAGACCGTGGGCCCGTACACCTGGCCGGTGTCGATGAGGCCGGCCGCGCCCAGCAGCCGGGGCGGGGCCAGCGGGAAGGCGAGGTGGATGACCAGGGCGGCCCCGGTGACCACGGCGAGGACCCGGCGGGCCCAGACGTAGTGGGTGGGGCGACGCAGGTAGAGCCAGACCAGGAAGGCGGCGGTGGCCGGAAAGTGCACGGTCGCGTAGTAGGTGTTCGCGACGTGGACCGCGGTGTCGCTGTGCAGCAGCGCCGACTGCACGGCGCCCTCGCCGGGGAGGTGGAGGGCACGCTCCCAGTCCCAGACGCGGGTCGCGTTGTGGAAGGCCTCGGCGGTGTGTCCCGTCGCCAGTTGCCTGCCGAGTTTGTAGACGAGGAACAGGCCCGCGACCAGCAGGAGTTCACGGACGAGCGGCGGCCGTCGTATACCGGCGGGTTCCGCCTTGGCAGGCGCGGTGCGGGCTTCCATCCCCCGACCCCTTCGGTAGTGCGTCTATGGGCGTGAACTCGTCTGTACGGGCGCTCAGCTCATCGATACGTTGGTGTACCGATACGAGAGTGTACCGAAACGAATCCGTTCCGGTACACTGGCGTATCGATGGACTTACGCCACACTCGAATCGGGAATAAGCCACAGAGCAGCCCGACACGAACGACAGAAACGACAGGAACGAGGAGCGCAGTCATGACGTCGCAGGCCGCGGAGGGACCGGAACCGGTCGTCGCCTCCCGCCGCTCCAAGATCACGCCGGAGCGTGAGCAGGAGTACTTCGACGCCGTGCTCCTCCAGATCCGCGAGTGCGGATACGAGGCGCTGACCATGGAGGGCGTCGCCGCCAGCGCGCGCTGCAGCAAGTCGACGCTCTACCGGCAGTGGAAGACGAAGCCCCAGTTCGTGGCCGCCGCGCTCCGCGCCAACCGGCGCGCCCGCTTCGCCGACGTGGACACGGGGACCCTCGCCGGGGACCTGCGCGAGGCGGCGCGGGCGGCGGGCGAGTGGTCGGGCCACGACACCCGGCTGATGCAGGCCCTCGGCCATGCCGTCATGCAGGACCCGGAGCTCCAGGAGGCGCTGCGCGAGGCGCTCGTAGAGCCGGAGCTGTGCGCGTTCCGCGAGATGATCCGGCGCGGGATCGAGCGCGGCGAGGTCGCCGCCGACCATCCGGCGCTGGAGTACGTACCGGCACAGATGATGGGCGTCCTGCGGGTCCGCCCGGTCCTGGAGGGTCAGTACGCCGACCCGGAGTATCTCGTGAGGTTCGTGGAGGCCGCGGTGCTGCCCGCACTCGGACTCACCTGAGACGCAGGCCGCCGCCCGTGGCATGACCGGACGGTGACCTGTTCGCGCCGACCCGTGGGGACGGGGGCGGCGCGCACCCCCCGGCCGGGTGGGGTTCCTCTTGAGCGGAGAGGCGCCCCACCCGGCCGATCCACGTGATCACACGTTCTGCCCGCTGCCGTCCCCCGACGAGACCTTGATGCCGGCGGTGATCTCGTCGATCACCGACTCCTTCTGGTCGGCGTCGACACCGAAGCGGACGACGACGATCTGCTGGGGGTTGGAAGGCGCGGGGAAGGCGAGCGACTCGACGAACCCGTCGGCGCCCTTGCTCGTGACCGCCTTCCAGCGGACCAGGTAGCCCTTCTGTCCGGCCACGGTCACCGCCTTGGAGGCCAGCACCTCGTGCGAGGTGATCTTCCCGTAGGTCGTACCGCCGTACGACTCCTCGGCGTTGGCCTCGATGTCCGCCTTGGCGACCGCCTCGGCGGTGCTGCCCGCGGTGCCGAGCGCCAGCGCGGGCGCCGAGTACGCCCCGCCCTTCGTGCAGGTCTTGGTCGTGTCACCCGGGCACTTGTACGAGCTGTCCGAGGTCACCTGCCCGCCCACGCTGAGCGACTGGCCGTACCAGCCGTCGGGGATCGGGATGCTGATCCCGTTGACCGAGTCGGGCACCGACCCGCTGTCGATCCTCGGGCTCTCCGAGGGCTCGGACTGCTGCGGATCGGGCGTCTGCCCGCCCGAGCCACCGCCGGTGCCACCACCGGGCCCGCCCTGACCGCCACCGCTCTGGCCACCGGGCCCGCCTTGCCCACCGGCGCCGCCCTGCCCGCCGGGTACCTGCGAGCCCACATTGCTGCCGCTGCTGCCGTCGTCCTTGGTCAGTGCGTACACACCGCCGCCTATACCGGCGAGGACGGCTATCGCCACCGCCACGGCTATACCGGTGCGCAGCCCGCGCCGGGTGCCGGTGTCCGTCGGTGAGTGGTCCGGATACGCCGGATACGACCCGCCGGCGGCCAGCACCGGCGGACCCCAGGCGGGGGCCGAGCCGTCGAGACGGGTCTGTTCCGTCCATGCCTTACCGTCCCACCAGCGTTCGGTGGCGGGGCCGTCACTTGTCTGCCCGGGGTCGGGATACCAGCCGGGAGGAGTCTCCTGCGTCATGCCCCCACCGTATGAGGCAAGGGTGAAAGCCGGATGAGAGGAGTCACCTTTCCTCGGGGAAAGACGCAGAAAGGCGGTCCGAGATGCCGAGATAGCGGGATACGGGAGGTCGGCCGCCGTCCGCCGACAGCCGCAGCGGGGCCTTCTGGCCGCCCGGGGCAGCGGCTGGGGGTGAGTGGGCCGGGGATGCTCGGTGCCGGGCGCCGTTGCCTTCCGGGCGAGTGTCCGTAAGGCCGCGAACGTGGGCGGAGGTCCCGGGACGGGGAGGGGGCAGGCCCTCCCGGCCACCAGCCGTACCGGCGCTGTTCCGCTGTCGGCGGCAGCCGCAGTCCCTCCCGACCGGGGGTGCGTGAACCAGGGACGCCTGGCGCCTGTCCTGTCCGGCCGGGTGCGCGGGGAGGCCGTGGGTGGTCAGGAGTCCGAAGGCCGCGAAAGCGTGCGCCTGCATCGCGGTGGAGTGCAGCCTCGGCTCGACGGGAGGTCAGGCGCCTTCCACCACCAGTCGCACCGGGGCCTTCTCCGCTGTCGGGGGCAGTCGAAGGCCCTCCCGGCCCGGGGTGATCGAGCCGAGGATGCTCGGGTGGTGGGCGCCGGTGCTGTTCGGGTGGGTGCCTGGGAGGCCGTGGGTGGTCAGGAAGCCGAGGATCGCGAAGGCGTAGGCCTCCTTGGCGGTGGATGGCAGGCCCAGGTCGTCGGAGGTGCGTAGTGGCAGGCCTGGGAGGCGGGCTTCGAGCATCCTCATCAGTACGGGGTTGCGGGTGCCGCCGCCCGAGGCGATCACCTCTGCCGCGCCCACCGTGCGGACGGCGTCGGCGACCGTGCGGGCCGTGAGCATCGTGAGCGTGGCGATCACGTCCTCGGCGGACAGGGTGCCCAGGCCGGCCAGGGCGTCCTGGAGGTAGCCGAGGTGGAACAGCTCCTTGCCGGTGGTGCGGGGTGCGGGCAGTGCGTAGTACGGCTCGTCCAACAGGCGTCGCAGCAGCGGGCCGTGGACTGTGCCCTGGGCGGCCAGGGCGCCCTCGGCGTCGTACGTGAGTCTGCCGCCGCTGAAGCCCTTCGTCGCCGCGTCGATCAGCGCGCAGCCCGGTCCGGTGTCGAAGGCGGTGCCGTCCGGGGCGGTGAGGTTGGCGATGCCGCCGAGGTTCAGGGCGACGGGGGTGCCCGGTCGGCCGCGCAGCCACAGCAGGTCGACCAGGCTGACCAGCGGGGCGCCCTGGCCGCCGGCGGCGATGTCGCGCGGGCGGAAGTCGGCGACCACGGGCAGTCCCGTTGCCTCGGCGATCCAGGCCGGTTGGCCGAGTTGGAGTGTGCCGTGCGCCCGCCCGGCATCCACCCAGTGGTAGACCGTCTGGCCGTGCGAGGCGATCAACTCCGCTTCCCCGCCGCACAGTTCGTGCACCGCACGGACGGCCGCCGCCGCGAAGGCCTGCCCGATCCTGGTGTCGAGGCGGCACACCTCGGACAGAGAGGTGGTGGCCGGGGGCAGCGCCGCCGCCAGTGCCTCCCGCAGTTCGGCGTCGTACGGCTCGCTCACCATTCCCAGCGGGCGCAGTACGAGGCTGTCGCCGACCAGGGTCAGCTCGGCCGCCGCCGCGTCGATGGCGTCGTACGACGTCCCGGACATCAGACCGATCACCCGCATACCCTCAACCCGCCTTTCCGGTAACGGGCTTGGTGCTCCTGGGGGAGGCGGCGAGCGCGAGCACGCTCACCGCGCACACCGTCGCCGCGTAGTACGCGGGGATGTCCACGTTCCCCGTCCGCTTCACCGTCTCCGTGATGATCAGGCCCGCGCACCCCGAGAACACGGCGTTGGAGAGGGCGTAGGCGAGGCCGAGGCCCGTGTATCGCGAGCTTGTCGGGAACAGTTCGGCGAGCATCGCCGGGCCCGGACCCGCCATCAGCCCGACCACCGCGCCCGCCCCGAACACCGCCACCCCCTTCACCGCGTTCGAACTACCCGCGTCCTGAAGGAGGTTGAGCAGCGGCACCGCCAGGAACACCACCAGCACCGCCCCGGCCAGCATCACCGGCCGCCGCCCCACCCGGTCGCTGAACCACCCGGCCGGGACGATCGTCGCCGCGAACCCCAGATTGGCCAACACCGTGGCGAGCAACGCCTGTTGGAAGCTCGCGTGCAGGGTGCTCTGGAGATAGGAGGGGAGTACGACGAGGAAGGTGTAACCGGCGGCCGCCCAGCCCATGATCCGCCCGGCTCCGATCGCGACGGCCCGTGCCACTTCGCGGGTCGGCGGGCTCTGCGCGACCGATACCCGTGCGAAGGCGGGCGTCTCCTCCAGCCGCAGTCTCAGCCACAGCGCGCCCAGCCCCAGCGGCAGCGTCAGCAGGAACGGCAACCGCCAGCCCCAGTCGGCCAGTTGGACCTCGGTGAGCAGCGTGGCGAGCAGGGCCGCCGTGCCCGCCCCGGCCAGCAGCCCCAGCGCCACCGTGAACGACTGCCACGACCCGTACAGCCCGCGCCGCCCCGGTGGCGCGAACTCGGTCATCACGGAGACCGCGCCACCGAACTCCCCGCCCGCCGACAGCCCTTGGACCACTCGGAGCAGCGTCAGCAGCCAGGGTGCGAGGGCGCCGACCGTGTCGTACGTCGGCAGCACGCCGATCAGCGTCGTGGCGCCCGTCATCAGCGCGATCACCAGGATCAGCACCGGACGCCGGCCGATCCGGTCACCGAGCCGGCCGAACACGGCCGCGCCCACCGGCCGGAAGAAGAACGCCAGCGCGAAGGACGCATACGTTTTCACCAGTGCCTCGGCCTCGCCGCCGCCCTCCGGGGTGAAGAAGCGGGCCGCGATCACCGTCGCGAAGTAGCCGTAGACGCCGAACTCGTACCACTCGATGAAGTTCCCCACCGAGCCCGCGAACAGGGCTCTGCGGGAGTGCTCAGGTCGAGGGGGCCGCAGGTCGGGGGCGGGCGCGGGCGCGCTCATGGAGTTCCTTTCCGGGGGCGCGGGCAGGGTGGTCGAGGGGGCGCGTCAAGGGGCGGATGTGCGCCCGCCGCGACGGAAAATTAGCTTCATTTCAGGGGTTGTTGACTGTCAATAACTTTCACGACGCCTGGTGGCGGGCCCGCCGCGTCGCCCTGCCGCACTCCCTGTCACTCGTCCCGGCAACACCTGCGCGGACCCGCCTCCACTTCGGCAGCCGGACGGCTAGTCTCAAGTTCTGTACGTCGTTCAGGCGATACCGGGGAGGTAGCGGGATGACGGAGGAACGGCCCGGGACGGCCGGCTCTGCCGCCCTGTGGGAGCGCGACACACAACTCGCCGCCGCCGAGCGGGCGATCGACGCCCTGTGCGCCGACGCCGCCTCCTCGGGCAGCCTGCTGCTCCTCACCGGCGAGGCGGGCCTCGGCAAGACCGCGCTGATGGCCGAAACCCGGCGCATCGCCGAGCGGCGCAACTGCACGGTGTGGTCGGCACGCGGCGGCGAGACCCTCAAGTCGGTCCCCTTCAACGTCGTACGCCAACTGCTGCAGCCCGCGCTCCTGTCGCTGATGCCGGAGGAGGCCCGCGAGTACCTGGGCGACTGGTACGACATCGCCGGCCCCGCCCTCGGCATCTCGGAACCCGGCGATCGCATGGCCGACCCGCAGGGCGTGTGCGACGGCCTGGTCGCGGCCGTACGGCGGCTCGCCAAGCGTGACTGGCCGCTCGTCCTGCTCATCGACGACGCGCACTGGGCCGACCAGGAGACCCTGCGCTGGCTGGCCGCGTTCGCCGAGCGGCTCGACGACCTGTCCGTCCTGGTCGTGGTCGCCCGCAGGCCCGACGAGGCCACCGGCGACCGCGCCGACCACCTGGAGGCGATCGCCAGGACGGCGGTGGGCCCCGTCGCCGCGCTCGACGCGCTGACCCCGGCAGCCGCCGCGGGCCTCACCCGCGCCACCCTCGGCCCGCACGCCGACGGCCCCTTCTGCCGCGAGGTGTGGGCGGTCACCGCCGGCAACCCGTACGAGACCGTCGAACTCCTCGCCAAGGTCCAGGACGCCGGACTGGCCCCCGTCGAGGCGTCCTGCGGCAGCCTGCGCGAACTCAACAACTCGGCGCGCGGCGGCGGCCTCGTCGCGCGTCTCCAGGAACTGGGTCTCCCGGCCACCCGCTTCGCCCAGGCGGCGGCCATTCTCGGCTCGGGCATCAGGGTGGATCTCGTGGCCCGGCTGGCCACTTTGGGGCCCAACGAGGCCTACCGCTGCGCCAACCTCCTCTGCACCGAACGCATCCTCACCGAACCCGACCTGACGGCCGGTCAAGTCAGCGACAGTGAGCTGGAGTTCGTCCACCCGCTGATCGCCACCGCCGTGTACGACTCCATCCCGGACGGCATGCGCACCGCCATGCACGGGATCGCCGCCCAGGTCGTCACCGAGTCCGGGCAGGGCGCCGCGGCGGCCTCGCACCACCTGCTGCACGTCTATCCGGACGACGACGAGGAACTCGTCGACCAGCTCCGCGAGGCGGCCCGCGAGCACCAGGCGGTCGGCGCCCCGGACGCGGCCCGCAGCTGTCTGGAACGCGCCCTGCTGGAACCGCCCCGCCCCGAGAGCCACGCGCACGTCCTCTACGAACTGGGCTGCGTCACCCTCCTCACCTCGCCCGCCACCACCATCGGACACCTCCAGACAGCACTCGCGCTGCCCGGCCTGGAGGGCGCCCTGCGGGTCGACGCGATCGTCCGCCTCTCCCAGGCACTGCTGCACAACAACCAGATGGAGGAAGCGGTCCGCACGGTCGAGGAGGAGGCCACCCGGCATCAGCCGGGCCCCGCCCGTATGCGGTTGCAGGGCGCGCAGTTCATGCTGGAGTGCCTCCACGGGGGCGACGCGCCGGCGCCGGGCCGCTCCGAGCGCCTCGCCGAGCTGGCCCGCCCCTGCACCGGCCGGGACAACTCCGAGCGCGCCCTGCTCATGCTGCGCGGCTTCGACGCCATGGCCCACGGCGAGAACGCCGAGGAGGTCGTGGAGGCGTGCGACCGAGCCCTAGTCAACGGCCGCCTCGCCCCAGGACTCGGCTGGACCGACCCCGAGTGGGGCATCGAACTGCTGCTGATGCTGGCCTGTTCGTACGCCTACACCGACCGTCTCGACCGCGCCGAGGCCCTCTATAACGAGGCCCTGCGCGCCTACGAGGCGGCGGGCTGGAGCGGCGGCCATCTCTCCCTCGCCCATGCGTACGTCGGTCTCGGGCACCGCAGGCGGGGCCGCCTCAGAGAGGCCGAGACCTCCCTGCGCGAGTCCCTGCGCCTCGCCGAACGCGTCGGGCGCGGCCTGCCCCTGTACTGGTCGGCGACCTGCAACCTCGTCGACACGCTCCTCGCCCGCGGCCATGTCCAGGAGGCCTGGACCGTCGCCGAGCAGTACGGCTTCGCCCCGCCCTACCCGTCCACCATCGTGCTGCCCGAACCCCGCGCCGTACGCGGCCGGTTGCTCCTCGCCGTCGGCCGCACCAAGGAGGGCATCAACGAACTGGAGGCCGCGGAGAAGGCGGCGACCGCGCGGGGATTCCACAACCCGGTGCTCGCCACCTGGGCCGTCGACCTCGCCCGCGCCCTGGCGACGGAGGACCCGCTCCGGGCCGCCACACTGGCCTCCGACGCCCGCCGGCACGCCGAACGCTTCGGCACGGACACCGCCATCGGCGAGGCCCTCCGCTGCGCGGCGAGCCTGGAGACCGGCCAGCGCGCGGTCCGGCTGGCCGCCCAGGCGGTCGCCTATCTGGAGGCGTCACCCTGCCAGTACGAACACGCGGCGGCCCGCGTCGAGTACGGCATCCTCGCCCGCTCCGTCGCCGAGATCCAACGCGGCCTGACCCTGGCCAAGTCGTGCGGCGCCGACGGCCTGGTGGCCCAGGCACGGGACGTCCTGGAGACGGGCCGCGGCCTGCGCTGACCGACGAGGCGCCTGGCACGTGGGTCACACCCGGAGCAACTGCTCCGTGACCTTCTCCAGGCGCCTCCGCACTCCCTCGTCGTATGCCTCCTCGTGCGCCCGCGCCGGGCTCGTACCGTCGAAGTAGCGTCCGCTGCCCGACTCCCGGGTCACCAGTGCGAGAACGCCCGCCGCGCCGTCGGCGACGCTCGACCAAGGGGTGACACCGGCCTCGCGGACCATCGTGGTGTCCATGTAGGTGGCCGGGTGCAGCACGTTGACGGAGATGTCCTGGGCGGCCAACTCCTCGGCCAGGGTGAAGGTATGGGCGGCGAGCGCGAACTTGCTGCGGACGTACGCCGTGGTCCCGCTGTAGCCGCGGGTGAGTTCGGGATCGGTGAAGTCGAGGGGTGCCTGACCGGCCGAGCCGACGTTCACGATCCGCGAGGGCGCACCCGCGCGCAGCGCCGGCAGCAGGGCGCGGGTGAGGACGACCGGCGCGAGGTAGTTCACCGCGAGCCGCAACTCGTGCCCGTCAGCGCTCAGTTCACGCCCCGAGCCGCGCGGACCGGCCCCGACGCCCGCGTTGTTGACGAGCACGTCGAGGCTCGGGTGCGCGGCCGAGACCTCGGCGCCCAGCTTCCGTACGGCGGCCAGTGAGGCCAGGTCCGCGACGAACCCCTCGGCCGCGCCCTCGGTCCGCAGCTCCGTGACGAGTTGCTCGGTGCGGCCGGGATCGCGCCCGTGGGCGAGCACGGTGTGCCCGGAACGGACCAGCTCGAAGGCGACGTACCGGCCGAGCCCCGAAGTGGCGCCGGTGATCAGAACAGTGGACATGCCTCCACGGTAGGCACGGGAGGCAGACATGTACGAGATGCTGCTGGGACTACGACCGGCAGAGTCACCCTTCCGTACGGTCCTCCTCCGTACTGTCTTCTTCCGCCAGTACGCGCTGCGCCGCCGCGAACGCCGAGTTGGCCGCCGGGACCCCGCAGTACATGGCCGTCTGGAGCAGCACCGCGCCGATCTCCTCGGGGGTGAGGCCGTTGCGGCGAGCAGCCCGGACGTGCATCGCCAGCTCGTCGTAGTGGCCGTGCGCGACCAGCGCGGTGAGCGTGATCATGCTGCGCTCGCGCCGGGTGAGCGTCGGGTCGGTCCAGATCTCGCCCCATGCGTAGCGCGAGATGAAGTCCTGGAAACGGGCCGTGAAAGGTGTCTGGCGCGACTGGGCCCGGTCCACGTGCGCGTCGCCGAGTACCTGTCGCCGCACCTCCATGCCCCGCAGGGGCACCGCCCCGAAGTGCGGGCGCAGCGCGGCCAGTACGGCCTCCGGGCACTGCGCGACCGCCAGATGCGAGGCGCCCGGCAGCTCGACG
Organism: Streptomyces sp. NPDC002156; assembly: GCF_053593675.1. NCBI lineage: Bacteria > Bacillati > Actinomycetota > Actinomycetes > Kitasatosporales > Streptomycetaceae > Streptomyces > Streptomyces sp. NPDC002156. The sequence goes on from NZ_JBSFDA010000020.1 coordinate 85,165, forward strand.
AGCGTGGCACCGGGCACGGTGTCCGCGATCTCCCGCAGATGGGCCGGTGGAGTGGCCGGGTCCTGCCGCCCGGCGACGAGCAGCGTGGGCACACCGATCTCGGCCAGCCGGTCACGCAGGTCGAAGGCGCCCAGCGCGTCGCAGCAGGCGGCGTACGCGTCAGGGTCGGCGTTCCGGTGATCCGCGACCAGCTCCGGCACGGTGAAGCCGGACGTGAACCAGCGCGCGTCGGCACTCTCCGCGAGCCCGGCCAGCCCTTCGCTCCGCACCAGCGCGGCCCGCTCCTCCCACGGCTTGCTGCCGTTGAAGTGGGCCGAGGAGCAGAGAACGGCGAGCGAGGACACACGCTCGGGGTGGTGGAGGGCCAGGTGCAGACCGACGGCACCGCCCAACGACACGCCCGCGTAGGCGAATTGCTCGATCCCGAGCGAGTCGGCGAGCGCCAGCACCAGCGCGGCGAGATCACCGACGGTGGCTCCGGGCCCGATCAGGTCGGGCGCCGAACCCCCGTGCCCGGGCAGGTCCCAGCGGACCACCCGGTGGGTGACGGACAGCTCGGGCGCCACCTTGTCCCAGAGGGCGTACGACGTTCCGAGCGAGGGTCCGAGCAGCAGCGGGGGAGCGGTGGCGGAGCCCTCGACGCGGTGGTGCAGCAGCTTGTCGGTCACGGTCGCTCCAGAGCACGATCGGTGAGGGCTCCGGCGGAGCCGGTGTAACGGGCGGGGTCGGTCAGGTCGTCGAGGGGGAGATCCTTCAACTCCGGTTCCTCGGCGAGGAGTTCGGCGAGCGTTCGGCCCTCGGTGTAGGTACGGGCGGCCACTTCGGTGAGGAGGGCCTTCGCGCGGGCCCGGCCCAGCACCGGCGCGAGTTCGGCGGCGAGGCGCTCGGAGACGATCAACCCGTGGGTGAGGCCCAGGTGTTGGTGCATGGTGTCTGCGTGGACCCGTAGCCCTTCGGTCAGTTCGACGGCGTCCCTGGCGGCGCCTCCGGTGACCCGGAGCAACTCCCTGAGCGGCTCCCATTCGGCGTGCCAGGCGCCGGCCGGCCGTTCGTCCTCGGCGACGAGAGCGCCGTACAGGGTGGCCGCGAGCTGCGGTGCGCGCCGGGCGGCAGCCGCGATCAGCGTAGACCGTACGGGATTTGCCTTGTGCGGCATCGCGGACGAACCGCCGCCGCTGGCCTCGGAGACCTCGGCGATCTCGGTACGGGCGAGGGTGAGTACGTCGGTGGCGATCTTCCCGAGGGCTCCGGCCGTGAAGGCGAGCGCTCCGGCGAGATCCGCGACCGGGGTGCGCAGGGTGTGCCAGGGCAACAGCGGTTCGGCGAGGCCGAGTTCACGGGCGTAAGCGGCGACCAGGGCCTGCGAGTCAGTGGTTCCGTACGCGGCGAACGCGGCCAACGTGCCTGCGGCGCCGCCGAGTTGGGCGGGGAGAGCATGGCGTACGGCCGTCAGGCGGTCGCGTGCGTCCAGGACCAGCGAGCGCCAGCCCGCCGCCTTCAGGCCGAACGTCGTTGGTACGGCGTGCTGGGTGAGGGTGCGGCCCGGCATCGCGGTGTCGCGGTGGTCGGTGGCGAGTCGCGCGAGGGCCCGGGCGGTGCGGTCGAGGTCCGTGAGGAGCAGGTCCAGGGTGCGGGCGGCGACCAGCATCGTCGCCGTGTCCAGGATGTCCTGGCTGGTCGCACCCCGGTGGACGTACGGCCCGTACTCGGCGCCGACCGCCGCCGTCAGGTCCGCGACCAGCGGGATCACCGGGTTGCCGCCGGACCGGGCGCGCAGCGCGATCGACCGTACGTCGAAGGTGTCCGGGGAGTCGGCTGCCGCGTCGACCGCCGTGGCCGCCTCCGCCGGAGCCAGCCCCAGCCCGGCCTGGGCACGGGTCAGCGCGGCCTCGGCGTCCAGCAGTGCCCGTAGATACGCGGTGTCGCTCGTCGCGGAGGCCGCCGGGGAACCGGCCCACCCGGGGGAGAGCAGGCCGGTGTCGGCGTCGTCGGCGGTAGCGGCATCGGCAGGTGGTGTCACTCGAACTCCAGGAAGACCGTCTCGCCCTCGCCCTGAAGGCGGATGTCGAAACGGTACGTCCGTCGCTCGCCCTCGGCGGCGATCAGCGTGGCGCGCCGCTCGGCCGGCAGGGAGTCGAGCAGCGGGTCGGCGCCGTCCGCCAGATACGCACGCGTGTACAGGTGGTGCAGCAGACCGCGCGCGAACACGCACACGCTGATGTACGGCAGACCGGCGTTGCCCGGGGGCAGCGTGTACAGCGCGAAGTGGCCGTCGGCGTCCGTGGCGACCCGCCCGAAGCCCGTGAAGTCGGTGCCGTTGCGGCCAAGGTAGCCGCCCGTCACCGGGTTGCGGCGCAGAGAGCCGGGGGCGCCGGTGAGGGAGCCGCCGGGCGCCGCCTGCCAGAACTCCAGCAGGGCGTCGGGGATCGGATTGCCCTCACCGTCCAGGACGTACCCGTGGACGGTGATCGTGTCCGGGTGGCCCTTGGGCGCGACCTGCTCGCCCTCGGGGAAGGGGAGCGCGTAGCCGTAGAAGGGGCCGACGGTGTGGGACGGGGTGGGGAGAAGGCGCTCCGGGGACTCCGTAGACTCCGGGGACTCGGTCGGGGACAGCTGGGACTTCTGGGAGACGCTCATCAGTCGCGGCCTTCTTCGATCCAGGTGGCGGAGGGACCGTCGAGGACGATGTCCCACTCGTAGCCGAGCGAGAACTCGGGCTGGGACAGGTCGTGGTTGTACTGGGCGACCAGCCGGTCACGGGCCGCCTCGTCGGTCACCGAGCGCAGGATCGGGTCGTAGCGGAACAGCGGGTCGTTCGGGAAGTACATCTGCGTCACGAGCCGCTGCGTGAACGCCGTGCCGAACACCGAGAAGTGGATGTGTGCGGGCCGCCACGCGTTGGTGTGGTTGCGCCACGGGTACGCGCCCGGCTTGATCGTCGTGAACTTGTACCGCCCCTGATCATCCGTCAGGACCCGCCCCACGCCGGTGAAGTTGGGGTCGAGCGGCGCCGGGTGCTGGTCCCGCAGATGCGCGTACCGGCCGGAGGCGTTGGCCTGCCACAGCTCGATCAACTGGCCGCGCACGGGGCGCCCGTTGCGGTCGAGGAGCCGGCCGGAGACGGTGATGCGCTCGCCGAGCGGCTCGCCCTGGTGCTGGATAGTGAGGTCGCTGTCGATGTCGGTGATGTCGGTGGCACCGAACACCGGCCCCGACAGCTCGACCGTCTCCGGGTCCCCGCCGTTCACCGCGACCAGCGGCTGTTTCGGGTAGCGCAGCAACGAACTGCGGTACGGGGCGTAGTCGCGCGGCGGATGGTTCTGTACGGGGGCGCCTTCGGCGACGGCCTTGTCGTAGGCGTCCTGGAGGTCGCCGACCTCGATGTTGATGTCCGACTGGGTGAGAGCCATGGGGAGTTCCTAGCGGTCGGAAGTTTCTAGCGTTCGAGGACGAGGGCGAGGCCCTGGCCCACGCCGATGCAGAGGGTGGCGACACCGACTCCCGTGCCTTTGCGGGCGAGTTGGTGGGCGACGGTCGCGGCGAGGCGGGCGCCGGATGCGCCGAGCGGGTGGCCGATGGCGATGGCCCCGCCCTGGGGGTTGAGGATCGCCGGGTCGAACTCGGGCCATTCGGCGACGCAGCCGAGGACCTGGGCGGCGAACGCCTCGTTCAGTTCGAGAGTTGACAGATCGTCAAATCCCTTGCCCGCCTTGGCGAGTGCCCGGTTGACGGCTTCGACGGGGGCGAGGCCGAAGTAGTCCGGGTCGATGGCCGAGACGCCGGTCGCGGAGACCCGGGCGAGGGGTTCGCGGCCGGTGGCCTTCAGCCCCTCCTCGTCCACCAGAAGCAGGGCAGCGGCTCCGTCGTTGAGTGGCGAGGCGTTGCCCGCCGTGACCGTGCCGCCTTCCGTGCGGAAGGAGGGCTTGAGTTTGGCCATGGCCGCCAGGGAGGCGTCGGCACGTACGGACTCGTCGGCGCCGAAGACGGCCGGGTCGCCCTTGCGCTGGGGGATGGTCACGGGGGCGAGTTCGGTGTCGAACAGGCCTGCCTGCTGGGCGGCGGCGGCCTTGTGGTGGCTGGCGAGGGCGAACTCGTCCTGCTGCTCGCGGCTGATCTTGTGTTTGTCGGCGATGAGTTCGGCGGACTCGCCCAGCGGGATGGTCCACTGGGGGTCCATCTTGGGGTTGGTCATGCGCCAGCCGAGG